>NZ_ALJG01000188.1 GCF_000286315.1 Paenisporosarcina sp. TG20
AATCTCCTCGGGCCAACAGGATGTTGGTCACGAAGACATTGCCACACGACGTGGCGTTCTTAGCCTTCGTTCCTTAGTGTTCCTGCGGGGCTTTCAGCTCGTGCTGTTCCCACTGGAGTCGCCGCCTTGCGCTACAATCAAACGATACCTGTCTAAAATAAACGGATAACAATTAAGTGTTCATGTTTATTATCAAATTGAGGAGTTATGAAATTGACTCACTTAGTTAACTTTTTAAAAGAACCTGTACTTCGACAATTAAGTTTGTCAGAGTACAGGTTTTTTATTATTGGTATAATAATAGTATTATTTCCACTATCTGTATTATATTTAGTATACTTGGATAGCAAGTGAGCAAATATTAGGGGGATTTCAAATGAAGTATTCTACCAATTTTAAAGTCATAATGAGTATTTGTATTTTCTTGGGTATAGGATTTTTAACAGGTTTCCTATTATTGATTACCCTTTTGAATGGAGATGGAGAATATGTTCCATTTATTGTGGTAAGTAGCATGACGGTTTATTTGCTGATTGTTTATTCGGTTTTTGGTTTGTTTAAAATAGTAAAATCTAAAAATGGTTTTATTATTAGTGTGGGTACTTTGTGGTTGATTGCTGGTGGGAATTTTGCTTTTTATATGTATCACGAAAATATGGATAGTGTGAGTGCTGAAGTGGATTTAGAACAATATGAACCGAATAAAGATGGAACGAAAGTAGTAACATTAGAAAAACAAGCATCTCTACAATTGCCTAAAGAGAATTTACTTCGTCTGGATGGGGCCACGGCATTATATCCTCTATATTCATCTTTTGTACAAGCAACTTATCCTAAACAAGAGTACAAACTTTACGATTCGGTGATCAAGTCCACCAAATCAGATCAAGCTTTTAAGAATCTAATCATCGGGAATACCGATATTATATTTGTTGCCTCCTTATCTGAAGCTCAACTAAAGTATGCAGAAAATAAAGGGGTCAAGTTAGATATGACTCCAATAGGGCGCGAAGCATTTGTATTCTTTGTACATTCTAATAATTCAATAGAAGGTTTATCAAGTAATCAAATTAGAGAAATTTATTCCGGGAAAATTACAAACTGGAAAGAAGTTGGAGGGCAGGACGATGTGATACGTGCTTTTCAACGTCCTGCTGATAGCGGGAGTCAAACTGCTATTGAAAGATTTATGGGAACTCAAACATTAATGGAAGCACCCACACAAGATATTGAATTGGGTATGGGAGGAGTCATTAACCAGGTTGCCGAATATAAGAATTACAGGAATGCGCTCGGGTATACATTCCGTTTCTATTCAACGGGAATGGTGAGAAACGATAATATTCGATTATTTAAAGTTGACGGTGTCTATCCCGATATAAAGTCCAATCGTTCTGAGACTTATCCCATAACAGCTGAATTTTATGCGATTACAGCAGGAACAACCAATCCACATGCACAAGCTTTTATCAATTGGATTTTGTCTGAAGAAGGGCAAGAGTTGATAGAGAAAACCGGTTATGTACCGATTGAATAATATCCTCATAATTTTGAAAGATTAATAAGATTAATAAGATTAATAAACAGAAAGAGTTTGCTATAATGCAGAGCTTGGAATTGTCAAAGCGTTAACTCTTTTTTATGATAAAATATATAACAAATGGAAGGGTGAATAAACATGGCTAGTGGTCAAATTCGTGCAGATGTAAAACCCGGATTAAAAGTAAATATTGTTCTAAAGAAAGACCAACGCACGGGTGTTAAAACGACAGGTATTGTTAAGGATTTACTGACGAATTCGGCAAAACACCCTCACGGCATTAAGGTGCGTTTAGAAGATGGTCAAGTCGGTCGAGTATGTGAAATCTTAACTTCTTGAGCGGTTAATAAAGGTGGAAAAGAAATGAATTTTTATGTTGCATCAAGTTTTAAAAACAAAAAACTCGTTAGAGAGGTGTCTCTTCAACTCAAGCAACTTGGATGGCACCATACATACGATTGGACACAAAACGAACGGGCTAATTCACTTGAGGCTCTACAAAAAATAGGCATTCTAGAAAAACAAGCAGTAGCTGCATCAGATATTGTCGTGGTGATTTTACCTGGAGGAAAAGGGAGTCATATAGAACTTGGACTCGCCATAGCTTGGCGGAAAAAGACGTTCCTCTATGCCCCGAACCGTGATGCTATGGATATGGACACTACAAGTACGTTCTATCATTTACCAGAAGTATGGATTTGCGATGAATCAATTGAAGAGTTAATTACGACAATACGCGACAGTACTACGAATTCGAATTAAAGTGAGCTCAATTTCCTTATGTCAAAAATACGTGTAGCTAGGGGATGATAGAATGAGACAAATTATTGCTTTAGGCGGTGGCGGTTTTTCTATGGAACCTGAAAATCTTCTATTGGACCGGTATATTTTAAAACAATGCAAGAAAAGGAAACCCAAAATTTGTTTTATTGGTACTGCTAGTGGTGATGCAGAGGGATATATTGAACAATTCTATAAATCCTTCAGATTGGAAAGTTGTGAACCAACTCATCTATCTTTATTTAAACCACATACCCGAAATATAAAGGAATTTATCATGAAGCAAGATATTATTTATGTGGGTGGAGGCAATACCAAAAACTTAATGGTTCTTTGGCGGGACTGGGAACTCGATGTAGCCATTCGACAAGCATATGACCAAGGTACGATTCTTGCTGGTTTGAGTGCGGGATCTCTTTGTTGGTTTGAAGAAGGCGTGACGGATTCGTATGGTTCTGGACTTGAACCAATTTCTTGTATGGGCATCCTTAGAGGAAGTCATTGTCCTCATTATGATGGGGAAGAAGCTCGGAGACCTGCTTATCAAGCGTTAATTCAAGAGGGGATTATCGTAAGCGGCTATGCAGCGGATGATGGCGTGGGTCTTCACTTTATTGATGAAGAATTGCACAGTATTGTTAGCTCTCGTCCCAAGGCACATGGTTATCGAGTAGATAAAGAAAAAGAAACTCAATTATCCACCAAATATTTAGGGTTATAACAGAAGAATAAAGTTATTCTCTAAGCATAAGAGAGAGTAGGTACTTACTATATACATCCCACCTTACTTTAAATTACAGAACCTGGAAGAAATGCATGAGATAATCACGACGTACGGATTTGCTACTCTTACATCAATCCACCAAGGATCATTAACGGCGACACATCTTCCCTTACTGTTAAATGAGGATAGGACGGAACTGATTGGTCATTTTGCTAAAGGGAATCGACAATGGGTAGACATAGAAGGCCAAGAAGTCTTGGTTGTGTTTCATGGACCTCATTGTTACATTTCACCGTCTTGGTATGAGACTCAAACAAACGTTCCAACATGGAATTATTTGACGGTGCATGTGAACGGTACGGTTCAACTCATGAAGGATGAAGATCCAAGACTATGGCAGTCAATGCTGAATTTAACGGAAAAATACGAAGATACGACGAGTATATATGAATTAAATAATGTGGATCCAGGGTATATTTCTTCCTTATCCAAAGGAGTTGTAGGTTTTACCATCTCAATCGATAGAATAGAAGGAAAAGCGAAGTTAAGTCAAAACCATCCGAAAGAGCGTGTGGAGCGGGTGATATCTGCACTTACAAAACTCGATAAATCAAATGAACAATCTATTGCGAAATGGATGGAAAAGAAATCACTCCCTAAAGAATAGAGGATTAGTAAATGGAAATTCGTAAACTAACTGGTGATGATGCCGAAGTTTATTGGGAGCTAAGGCTCGAAGCTTTGCAACAAAATCCGGGAGCTTTTGCTACGACGTATGAGGATGCCATTGTTAGAACAGAACCACTGAAACGAGTAGCAAAAAATCTAGATGCAGAAGAAAGTTCATCACTTGGAGCATTTATAGATAACGAATTAATAGGCGTGATGACAATTGCAAAAGAAGGAGCACCAAAGCTTCGTCACCGTGTCAATTTGTTTGCTGTTTATGTGACGCCTAGAGTACGCGGTAGAAAAGTGGGAACAGCACTTTTGCAAGCAGTAATTGAATATGCGAAACAATTGACACATGTAGAAAAGATTAATTTAACAGTAGTTTCAACCAATGAACAGGCTATAAGATTATATGAAAAAGTAGGTTTTAAAGCATTCGGTTTAGAGCATCATGCGATGAAAATGCATGGTACCTATGTAGATGAAGTTTACATGAGTTTAGAGTGGTAGGTGTGTAATGAAGTTGAACAGGCAGGTCAACTACTATAGCTCAAAATGAAGACTTAGAACAATAATTCACTATTACAAGAACAAATTAAATCAAACGTGGTGATGTAAAATGGAACAGGAATCTCTATCAATATTCGATGAAAATCATCAAAAAACTGGGAAGAATACGAGAGCATTTATTCATCAACATGGTCTTTGGCATGAGACATTTCATTGTTGGTTTGTACATAATAAAAATGGTGTGCCTTATCTTTATTTTCAACAAAGAAGTGAAGTGAAAAAAGACTTTCCAAACCTTTTCGACATTACAGCAGCTGGTCACATACTCGCTACCGAAACGGTTAATGATGGAATACGTGAAGTGAAAGAGGAAATTGGTGTTAATCTTAACAAGGAAGATCTCCAATCCGTTGGCATTATTAAAGATAGCATTTTGCAAGAAGGATTTATAGATAATGAATTTGCTCATACATTTATATATATATTTGAAAACGAAAATTTAACCTTTCATTTACAGAAAGAAGAAGTCAGCGGAATCTTTTCAGCACCCCTTTTAGAAGTGATAAAACTATACGACAAAACAATTGATCAAATTTCCTTAAAGTGTGTCACTTCTAATAATAGTGACTTTAATGAAGTAGATGTCACACTCCAAGATTTTGTTCCACACGGCTTTGGTTATATGAACCAAGTTTTAAATGCAATACGACAAAGAATAGACATTTGAAGTTAATTATAAACATTGGGGTCATAAGGAAATCTGATTTAGGCGTAAAATAAGCTAATCACACTATTTATAGATGTGATTAGCTTATTTAGTTATTTGTATGGGTAACAGCCACATTTTGAATACTTTTTTGGGAAGATAGGTTGAATGAGAATAAAACATGTGTAAACTGGAATAAACTAGTGCCATATTTTTTTCATTTAGTTGATCTAGGACATAGTAAAATAAAACATGACACATGACACATGACACATGACACATGACACATGACATTCTATAAAAGTGATTTTCAATGGTTTCTTAAGTTAGTAGTCACTTTTCATGTTACCAGATAGGTTTCATTGAAACTTTTAGCGACTTCAACCGTATTAAACAGTAGTACATCTAAGAAATGAGGAATTCACATGGGATTAACTTTCCTTACTAGCATCGGGGTAGCGGTCGTTGTAGCATTATTAATCATGCCACTTACACTACCGAAAGAAAAACGCAAAGGGATTATTCCTATAGTTTTTGGGACATCAATTGTTTTAGCAATTGTCGTTTTTGCCTTCTATTATGCAACGAATATAGATCGAAACTTAACAGCGCTTTGGCCACTCGCTATTTTAGCTACAGGGATTGGAGCAGCTGTAACAACAGGTAAAGAAAAAATGGGTAAAAGCATTTTATTCTTAAGTGCAATCGCCTTTGGTGTTTACATGTTAAGTGCTGGATTATTTAATGCAGATGACAAATTGGAATTGGCACAGATGGACAAAAAAGTTGAAATTGAAGCATTTGATGAAACTCAAACACCTGCCAGTGTACCTCCACAATTTGTGCAAAATAAAATGAAAAAAGCATTTGGCCAAGTACCAAATACCAGTTATTACGAATTAGGAAATTTACAAATTCAAAAAGTGGACGATGCTTATGTGTATATCGCTCCTGTTGAATTCTCTGGATTCTTCAAGTGGATGAACGGGGATACAACACCCGGTTATTTCACGATGAGTGCAACTGACTCTTCAGATAACCCGAAATTCGTCGCTGCCGAAATGAAATATACGCCATCATCATTCTTCCAAAAAAATGTATTACGTCATTTACGTCTAGAATTGCCAGAGGCGATCTTTTACGGAAATATGCAACTTGAAATTGATGATGAAGGTATGCCGCATTATATCCGATCATTAGGGAAGTTTGTATCAGCCAGAAACGGTTTTGAAGTTACAGGGGTAGCTGTAGTTAACCCACAATCCGGTGATATCAAAACGTATGAACTAAATGAAGTGCCAGCTTTTATAGACGGGGCTGTTTCACCAGAAGTAGTGAGCTTACAAAATAGTTACTTTGGAAACTATGTGCACGGATATTGGAATAGTAAATTTGGTAAGAAAGACGTCAGATTGCCTTCTGATGAAGGAACTGAAGCAAATGTCAGCCCGATATTTAACGAGAACGGCGACATGTTGTACTTTACCGACTTCACCAGTCCAAAAGAAGGTGTCGATTCAATGCTAGGGTATTCCTTGACGGATGCAAGAACGGGCGAATCCACATATTTCTCAGGAAATATGGAAGAATCTTATATGGATTCACAAGGAGCAATTCAAATTATTGAAAAGAAATTTATTGAGAAAAGATGGTCAGGTGAAATGCCCATCCTTTATAACTTTTTCGGAGAGGCAAGTTGGTTAACGGCTGTATTAGATGCTAATGGATTCTTGCAAAACTACTTTATTGTCTCTGCGGCAAACCCTGAAATTTCGACTTTTGCAAACACTCCAAACGAAGCATTGAAGTTATACAAAACAGCATTGCAACGCGGTGGTAGTAGTGTAGAGGGAAGCTCAAATGCGAAAGAAGCTAGAACAAGTGGAACGGTAGAACGTGTCTATAAAGAACGTATTAGTGAATCTACTCTCGTATCATTCATGCTAGCCGACGGTACCAATTATTTGGTGTCCACACAAGTGACACCTTTAGCGATTTATTTAGAAGTAGGAGATACAGTCAATGTAACCTATTTAAATACAGGTGAATTATTTTTACCGGTTAAAGAATTATCGATAACAGGAATAAAATAAATACCAATATAGCGGGAACGATAATACATCTATATACACAGAGAAATCACTAGATTTGAATAGAAGGTTATTTTATTTCCGGTTACAGAGCAATAGGACTGCTGACTAAAGCGAACCGGAGACAGGAGTATATAAATTTAGTGAGCCATTATCCAGTATTCCCGGTATTTTATAGGTTCTAGTATGGTACCGTTGATTTGCGCTCCAGGCGGACGCTTTCCACGGGGCGGGCGGCGAGCCTCCTCGGTCGCTTTCGCTCCACTGCGGGGTCTCACCTGTCCCGCTAATCCCGTAGGAGTCGCCGCCTTCCGCTTCAATCAAGTAAATGTTTTTGAAATGAATAAAGAAGAAATTACAACGTAAAAAGAAGGGAGTGCAGAAAGTCACTGGTACTTTAAATAATGGAAATTGCAGTGGTTTGCATAATGAACACTGAAATTCTGGTAATTTGAGTAAGTATTTCTCTTTTTAGAAATAGTGTAGAAAAAGTATTCCTGTTAGCTTTGTATCGCTCACGATTTAAAATAAATGTAACTAAAAATAGAATTCGTGGATAAATTCACACTAGTTTATTGAAGCGCAGGTGGCGGCGACTTCTACAGGAAAAGCAATGAGCTGAAGGCCCCGCAGGAACACAATGGAACGAAGGCTAAGAACGCCACGTCGTGTGGCAACGTCTTCGTGACCAACATCCTGTTGGCCCGAGGAGACTAAAGTCATGCCCGCGAAAAGCGTCCACAGTAGCGGAAATAAACGGGTTTCTATGGTTACCCTTCTTCAAAGGACCGGGCGAACTTTGCCCGGTTTTTCTTACAAAATAAGAAAGTATATAAAATTGATATACCAAGAACTCAGTGTTCATGTTGTTTTTAGAATATGGAGACTAACATGATAAAACGGTATTTCTTTGTTGTTACTCTCGTTAATTCAATTAATATTAAGTGGAGATTTCCTTATTTAGAATGCAAGTTTCCTCTCAGTCAAAGTGATATTTGTTAATTAATATACTCTTGTTTTGTAACATTAGGGTTGTACATAAAAAATCATTCTACTGTTGATTTTAAAAGAAGAATGATTGTAGTGGAAGGTGGCGACTCCAGCGGAAAAAGCGAGACAGACGAGACCCCGCAGGAGCTTGC
>NZ_ALJG01000189.1 GCF_000286315.1 Paenisporosarcina sp. TG20
CAGTATCCACTTTGGTTTATGGTATGATTTCCTTTGCAGCCCGACGTTGGCGCTGGAAGGATGAAAGACGAACGTTTCGTCTTTCTGACCCCCAAAAGGGCCCGCGGGCTGGCGCTCGGAGCTAGACATAGCTACTCCAAGTTCAAAGGTATAACTCGGAAAAACATATACTTTTTTATTTTATAAAAAGAGGGCTGCCCTTAAAAGTCATTTTAAATGACTTTTAAGACAGCCCCTTCATTCTATTAATCAATTAAACTTACTGATACTTTTACATCTAATTTATGGTTACCACCACGGTATACCCCTTGAACGGGGCTAACATCTCCGTAGTCACGACCCACACCAACGCGAATATGATTTTCAAGTGCTTCTACATTATTTGTTGGATCAAGTCCTACCCAGCCAATTCCAGGTACCATCACTTCAACCCATGCATGGCTCGCTGCGTCTCCGACTAGTGCGGAATTTTCCCCAACATACAAGTAACCACTGACATATCTTGCAGGGATGTGCTTGGTACGCAGTATTCCTAGCATAACGTGAGAAATGTCTTGGCACACACCTTTGTTCAAGTTGAATGACTCTTTTGCCTTTGTTGACACGTCTGTAGACGATCCATCATAGGTAAAACGCTTATGCAAATAGCCCATTACATCTATCGAATATTGCACAGGATTGTACATTTCTCCGATTTCGCCATCTACTTCCAACATTTGTTCAGGTGTGAGATAAGTGTAAGCCGTATTGCTTAAATACGCTAAATAATGGTTATTAAATAAATCAGAATGGAAAATAGCATACATCTCTGGAGAAAAATTAATACGATGTATCCATGGACTCTTTTGAATACTAACTATCGAAGTCGCTTTAACTTCTAAATGCTTATGCGGATCTGCTATAAAGAATGCCTCAACATTGTTTCCCCAGATATCCACATGTCCTTTCGTAAGAGCTACAGGCGTAATATCTGTTCGGTAAGACAGTAAGCGTTGACACTCATCTGTACGTGGTGTTAAGCGTATTGAATTCATGCTTTGATCAACCCATGTATCATAATCAAATACATTAGTATGTTCAATTTTGTATTTCATGGATGAAGAAATCAAAAACTTCGGTGGTTCTGGTACTTCAGGTAATTTTAATTGTTCTTGCGTTGAATTTGGCTCAATTAAATAATATGTCTTAGAAAAAATTTGTCCAATCTCGTTACACTGGTTTTGGAAACGATTTAAAAAAGCTAACATATCATCTGAATTTAATTTATGAATAGACATTTCATCAAAATTTTTCTTTAAATTTTCAAGAGCATAATATAATTCGAAAGAATAATGTGCAATTTTTGCATTTTCCAAAGTATCAACGGCTGCTCGTACATGATTAATATTGTAATGAATCGACCTTGGGAATGATTCATCCGTAATTAGAAAAGTTAAGATGGTTTTCGGATCCATTTTAGGACGGTTTACTTTTAAAAATGCTTCATAACCATTTAACATACGTAGAGCAGACAACCATGCATAGTAATCTTCGCCTTTATACAATAATTGCGCTTCCCGTGTTCGATCACATACAACATTTAAAATGCGTGCTGTTTTTTCTGCACGCTCTAACCATTTCCCTATTTTAATCATTCGGTAAGAAACTCCACGAGACATACCAGATTCGATAATCCCTTGGGCAATCAATGTCGTCATTTTAACTTTTTTTAAAAATGTTCGTAGGTGTTGTATTGAAAAAGGCTCTCGTTCGGCTTGAAGTGTATAGTGGTATAAATCATTCCATGTTTCAAAAAGTTCATTAGGTAAATGATCTCGACTAATTCGCACATTTTCGCGTGCCACACTCACGCACTTTAAAATAGAATTCGAATTGTCAGGATGAAAAGCTAAGTAGTGTAATAAGTCTTGGTCTTGAACATTAGGCTTATTTTCAAGTTTTTCTAATTCTTCTTCTGTAGAACAAACTCCAAACAATAGTTGCCATTGTTTTTCATCTATCATTTCTTCATTTGAGGTTTCAACCATTTGAGTTAAGTGAACGTCTAAAATTCGTGCGTTCAATTCAGTACGTTCGATATTACGGGACATCCAATAAAGTGAATCTGCTACACGACTTAACATTAAGTCATCCCTCCTGACTTCATAACCCACGTATCTTTACCGCCACCGCCTTGTGAAGAATTGACGACTAGGGACCCTTTTTTAAGCGCCACACGGGATAACCCCCCTGGGAATACGTGAGTTTCTTTTCCTCTTATCACAAACACACGCAGGTCTACGTGACAAGGATAAAAATCATCCCCTTGATACGCTGGTGCTCTAGACAACTTGATTGTTGGTTGTGCAATATATTGGCTAGGAGATTCGAGAATTTTCTCTCGGAATTCCTCGATTTCTTCTGAGGAAGCATGCGGCCCTATTAGCATATCATACCCTCCAGAAGCACCTACATTTTTAATCACTAATTCTTCTAAACGTTCTAGTACCCAATCTCTTTGAATAGGATCCTCTAACCGGTACGTCTTTACGTTATCAATAATTGGTTCTTCCTTTAAATAGTAGCGAATCATATCTGGGACATATACATACATCGCTTTATCATCTGCTACACCATTCCCTATCCCATTTAAAATCGCCACATTCCCTTTACGATAAGCGTCTAATAAACCAATTACACCTAGGCTTGAATCTTCACGAAAAGCTGTTGGATCTAAAAAGTCATCGTCAATTCGTCGATAGATAATATCGACCTTTTCAAGTCCGCGAATCGTCTTCATATAAACAATATCACTTAAGACGATTAAATCACGTCCTTCAACTAACTGAAGGCCCATTTGTTGTGCTAAAAATAAATGGTCATAGTAAGCTGAATTATAAATACCTGGAGTTAGTATAATTGCTCGAGGATTTTCTACTCCTTCTGGTGCATGATCTGTGATTGCTTCATGTAAATAAGTCACTTGATGTTCTAAAGTTTGAACCGAATGTTTCGCGAAAAATTCAGGATACACTTGACGCATGACATAGCGATTTTGATAGACATATGAGATGCCCGACGGATTACGTAAATTGTCTTCTAGGACTAAGTATTTTCCATTTTCATCTCTGATTAAATCTATTCCCGCAAGAAAGATGTGATTATTTAACGGAATTTTTACTCCTTGTATTTGTTTAGCATAATAATAAGGATTATCTTCTACTAATTCCTTTGGGACAATACCATCTTTAATTATTTTCTGGTCATTGTAAACATCACTCAAAAAACAGTTTAACGCTTCAGTACGTTGTACCATACCTTTTTCAATAGTTGCCCAGTCTTCTGGTGGTATGATAATTGGTACAAAATCAAATGGCATCGTTTGTTCAGCACCTACATTATTATTATAAACAGTAAAGGTGATTCCCTGTCTCAAAAAAGATAGTTGGGCAGTTTCATGTTTTTCTTTAAGTTCTTCATCAGAAAAGTTATGAAGCATATCATAAAACTTTTGATAATGGTCTTTGGGTGTACCACTAGCATTTAACATTTCATCAAAAAATGGTTTTACTTTATACGTACTAAACATATCAACACCCTCTCTTTATCATTTTATTTAGAAAGTTCAGAAATATCAACTACTACTTTATTTTATCATATCTCTTATTCTGTTATTACCCTCTTTCCTAACATCTTAATCTTTTATTGGTAAATAATAAGAGTTATGTAGTTCAAACAGTTGAAATACACTATTTTTAAGCAGTAATAAATGCCCAAAATTAGGAAGATGCGCATGAATGAATTCATGCGCATCTGAAATATAAAATCTTCTAACTAGTTTTGTTTTTCTTCACAACATAGAAGGTCTGCTATAAGTTTCGGAATGCCCATACTCACTACCAGTCAGCTAAACATTTCTGCCACTACAGTATGTTAGGGATTTTCATCCATTAAGTAATAGCACCTTCGAGCTACAAGCGCATCATGGATATATTCACATGTTAACTGACTATCTATCATTAAATGCGAAATCTGTAACCATTTGATCCTCTCTAACTGAATCTTCATTGGGTAGAACAATTGTTACTTTTGTTCCTTCTCCGATTTTACTTTGTATCTCAAGTTTGCCTTTCATTTCTTCTACAACACGAAAAACTACCATCATACCTAGTCCTGTCCCTAAAAAACTTAACTATTCGAGAGATGTTTAATCAAGATTTCATATGAATCTCCTAAGAAGGGCACAGTATGCCTTTATGGTGGAAGGATGGAAGTTGAACATCCCTACTATCCCCATAAAGTGTCCGCACTTTACATGGATGTACACAGACGTCCTCCAAGTTCACTGGTTAGTTCGTAATTAATTATTATTAGTTTATGATCTACCTAAAAAGAATTTTTAAAAAACTAAACCTTTAATGGGATAGTCCTTTTTAATGAAACTTAAGGTTTACTAACTATGTTTCAATTTGGGGTTATAATAAAAATTTCTTATGTATTCAAATATTGTAATAATTTAAGAAAAAAACTATTCTAATTTAGTTGGGTCAAAAACCAAAACTTCATTGTATTTACCGTTTGGGGTATGATTTTCAATTCCATTGTAAATCATAATTTAATCATCCGATTTTTTCATCACTTAGATATATATTTCACACCCAAATTCACGACATTTAAAACATAAAATTATACATTTCGATAGGCTTTAATGCACATTTCAGATAAACTTCACGGAAAAATTGAAAAAAGGCCTAAACAATAGCATTTAGGCTTTTTTTAAATTTCACAGAATGTTATCTCTATTCATATATCCCAATAATCTCTACTGCTTTTTCAGTTATTGCCGTATCGATTGCCTCATCAAACTTAAATTCTCCACGAATTGCTCCATTTTTCTTATAAAGCTCATATTGATCGCGAATATCTCCAATGAACATTTTTCCATTTGGATCAAGTCCTGTCACAAATACATCTTCCCAGACCGTTACGTCTTTCAAAGCTGTGTATTTGGCCATTATTTCGATGATTTCATCTTTTTCAATGTCTTTTTTGAAGGCATCGTTATAATCACGAACTCCTTTTAGATAAGCAGCCATGAAACGTAACGATACTTCTTGCTCATCGTTCATAAATTGTGGCGAACCAAGCACCATCGCAATCTGTGCTTCTGGAGCAAAGTCCGTTGCGTCACCAAAACGCACATGCATTCCTTGAGAAACACCTTGAGTAATCAGTGGCTCAATATTTAAAGCCGCATCAATCGACCCATTTTCAATAGCAGCTAGCATTGTACCGAAATCAGGCATAAGTACAAATTCCACATCATCTTTCGTAAGACCTGCGTGCTCGAGCATTAGATGGTAGATATAATCGTCTACTCCATGCTGTCCTGAAACTGCAATTCGTTTTCCTTTTAAATCACTATATTCTTTTATTTCATCTTGTTTGTCAGCACCAATTACGAATGTGAAGTAGGAACGTCCTTCAGCGTTATGTCCTTTATCAGCAATAATTTTAACGTCAATTCCTTGTGCAATCGCATTGAAGAAAGCAGCCGATGAAATTCCCCCTGCAATATCAACCTCTCCCGATGCAAGTGCAGGTAACATATCATCACTATTTGCAAATGTGGCAAACTCAACTTCGATGTTGTAGTCATCAAAATACCCTTTTTCATTCGCTATATAAAAGCCTGCACCTGAAGCGGAACCGTCTTCAGCGATGACAACTTTCGTCTTCTCATTTAATGGAGCTAAATCTCCTGAGGGATTATCCTTACTAACGTCGTCGTTTACCTTGACCATCTCTTCTTTTGAACAAGCACCTACCATTAAAACTAAAACCAAAAGCATTCCTAACCACTTTTTCATTCATACGCTCCCTTCACAATCTTGATCCTAGTACTTCTTCCTGTAAATGGCTCCAGATTTCTAAAAACTTAGAAGCCATATCAGGGTTCGTTCGAATATCTTCTAGTTTTCTTGGCCGAGGCAAGTCAATCTTTATCTCTTTATTTATTTTGCCAGGTTGTGCACTCATTAGTAATATACGATCGCTTAGATACAGTGCTTCATCAATACTATGGGTGATGAATAACACCGTTTTCTTTGTTTCTGACCATATTGATAATAGTTCTTCCTGTAAAATATATTTATTCTGTTCATCTAAAGCCCCAAATGGTTCATCCATAAGTAAGATTTCCGAATCGTTTGCAAAGGCTCGCGCGATACTTACACGTTGCTTCATTCCACCAGACAGCTCTTTTGGATACATCTTTGCAAACTTTGTAAGTCCCACTTTATTCAAAAAATAGAAAGTTCGTTCTTTCACATGCGATTTTGGCAAATGACGCATTTTAAGTCCGAATGCAACATTTTCTTCAACTGTTAACCAAGGGATAATGCCACGTTCTTGAAACACCATAGATTGGTTTGGTCGATCTTTGCTACTTTTTTCAATTGTGAAATCACCTGAGCTTTGGTTTTCCAATCCAGCTAATATACGTAACAACGTCGTTTTCCCACAACCACTTGGGCCAACGAGACAGACAAACTCACCATCTTCGATATTTAGTGAAATGTTTTCTAACGCGGCTACACTATTTTCCTTTTTATAAAATACTTTCGTCAATTCATTAATCGATATTTTTGGGTTTTGACTCAACTCGTCGTCACCTCCATGGTAATAATTTCCTTTGTAAACCTCGTAGTATCAATGAAAAGATATAACCAAAGAACGAAATAAGAATCAATCCAACAAACATTTCTTTTATTAAAAACGCACTATAAGAAGTCCAAATTAAATAGCCAATACCTGATTGAGCTCCCATCATTTCAGCCGCAACAATCGTAAGTAAAGCGATTGCCTGCCCCATTTGTATTCCTTCTAACATAACTGGAAGTGAGCCAGGTAAAGCTATTTTCAAGAAGAAATCTTTACGATTAGCTCCATAATTTTTCGCGACATCTAAATAAATAGATTCAATTGAGATGACTCCAGCAACTGTATTGATTACAACTGGGAAGAAGACACTTCCTGCTATGGTTATTATTTTCGACGTTTCTCCAATTCCGAAAATGATTAATATTAAAGGTAATAAAGCAAGTGTAGGAATCGGCATTAGTGCCATAATAAGCGGGGAAATGAAGTGCCGTATTGGTGCATACAACCCCATACATAACCCAATAATGATCCCTGGAATGACACCTAGTAAGAAACCAACAAAAATTCGAAACAACGAGATATTAATATGATGAAACAATTCACCACTTGTGAGTAATTCAATGAATGTGGATACAATCGCTGTTGGTGGTGGGAAAAACCGGGCATCAATTAGTCCGGTTTGTGATAAAAACTCCCAGATAATTAAGAGACTTATAGGTGAAAAAATGGTCAACAATGTCTTAAATCGCTTTTGTATTAGTTGCTTCCGCCATTCTTGCTGTTCCGTTTCTATTGGATTTTTATTTATTTCACTCATTTTTCACCACCTCTTCACCAAAATATGTGAAAATTCTAAAATGTGTGCAAAACTTATTAGTTTTTTAGCATTCATTATTCATATTTTTAAAACAATTGGTAATGGTTAATGGGTTGAAGCCAACACAACTTTCTTGGTTCTCCAAAAGTACTCATGCGGGGTAAATATTTAAGGTGAACTTCTAATTTTTTAAAAGGGACTGAATTCCGCATAACTACCTAGACACTGTTCGAAGAATTCACAACATGGAAACTCTTCACAAAGAAAAGAAACTCCGTCTTAGAATGTCTACACATTTTGGAACACTGGGTTCATGGCACATCAATTTTATATACATTTGTATGTTTTTAAAAAGGAGTTACTCAGTACGAGTAACTCCTTTTTAAGGTGAAAAAATGTGCAGCAAGTTTATACTCATCGTTAACTCTTTGAATGGACTACTTTTCATCCTTAGAACTTTTCGCTCACTCAACAGAAAATAACCATTATACGCCCCCATTATAGTTGTCAGCTTTGAAATACTTCTTTTTCAATTAAATAAGTTAGAAACCCCTATAATTAGATGATCAAAAGTCAACCAACTAAGAAAAAACGGGCAAAGTTCGCCCGGTCCTTTTAAGAAGGATAACCATAGAAACCCGTTTACTTCCGCTACGGTGGACGCTTTTCGCGGGCATGGCTTCAGTCTCCTCGTCACTGTAAAAACATGTGCTCCTG
>NZ_ALJG01000190.1 GCF_000286315.1 Paenisporosarcina sp. TG20
GCCTTGCCACATATGACGAAGGGCGACGCTATTGTTAACACATCGTCCGTTACTGCTTATCGAGGATCTCCGGATCTGATTGATTATTCAGCAACCAAAGGAGCTATTACCACCTTTACACGCTCGCTTGCATTAAATTTAGTTGACCAAGGAATTCGCGTGAATGCCGTAGCACCAGGTCCTATTTGGACGCCACTGATTCCGGCAACCTTCGATAAAGAAAAAGTGAAACATCAGGGAGAAGATACACCGATGAAACGACGCGGGCAACCAGCTGAAAACGCACCGGCATATGTCTTCTTAGCCTCTACAGACTCTAGCTACATGACTGGGCAAACCATTCACGTAGACGGCGGCGATTTTGTAGGATCATAAACCTAACGTTCAGTAGGAAATTCTCCTTGAATTAGACGGTAGACAAACTCATTAATTGTTTTCATCACTGGGACGCGAATTATCGAAAGCTTTTTCTCGCACTTCAAGACCAAGTACCCGCATATGACATTGATAACCTTGATCAGGTAAAGAGAGATTTACTGTTATTAGTCACATATTTCAACCAAAATCGCGGGCAAAAGAGATTGGGTTATTTGTCGCCGATTTCTTATTTAAAATCAAAAAAAGTACCTAACTATCGCACAAATCTACACTGTCCTAAAATTGGAAGGCTAGACTAAGCGAATTTAAAATTTTTTTACACAGGTGCCTGATTTAATAACGGCTCAATCTATTTTATCATGCAAGTACAATGACAAATTCCAAACGTTTGATTCACCTATTCACCTTTGGTATAATAATATCAGAATGTGAGTAAAATAAAAAAGACCGTTGGTGGTCGAACACCAAACGGTCAACGTAATAGCAGGTACCCTTCAAGGGGATTGGCTAAATGGTAGGAATAACCCATCTGAGCGTCTAACTCAAGGATGGGTTATTTTTTATGGTTAAATGAAAGTACTAATACAATTAATGTCGCAAATGTTACTGCAAACATTAGTGTTTCAAATACTGTCATGGCACCACCCCCTTTCGAAACGGGAGTGAACCAACCACCCTTGAGCTACCTATTCTATTACCCTTACATTATACCACACATATGTTCTATTTTCGTCTTTTGAATTTCGCTGTGTCACATTTGCATGCTATTCATAGTGATAAAAAAGACCATTTTACGCTTGTCATACAAACAGTCAATGTAACGTAGGATTCCTTCAAATAGATCGGCTAAATAGGTGGAGTACCCCACCTATGCGCACGCCTCCCTGCTGCCCCAGTGACACTCCAACAAATGAATACATGCTGTCCAATCTTGAATTGTCAGAATTATTTTTATCCCTGGGACGCACGAATTCAAAAGGTGCCACCCATGATTAAATTTCATATCAAATTAGGGAATAAATAGAAAATAATTTATAAAACAGATAATTTTATCACTAAATATTTCCATTAAATCAATGTGGGTGGCACCACTAAATTTATGGACATTCATGAAAACGAAATTTTATAAGGAATCAATTTAATAAAATCCATATTCTTCAGCTTTCAGTAAATTTATTCTGTATCTTTATTGAATAATCTGATTAGTTTTTTACACAGGTACCCTTTTTCCAGAAGTAGGTTGTTTACCGTTCCTACCGCGCTGTGGCTTGCTGTCCTTGATGTGGAATGTGGAAGAAGTACGCATTCCACATCAAGGACAGCAAGGCTTATAGTTAATTCCCAATGTTTCCTTATTAAAGCCAAAAACTTCCCGTATCATTGAGCACGTTAAAAACGATAAAAAATCACTGTATATAATGTTTCCACCAAGTTAGAATTCCATCATTTTCGAGTTGTTATTATATCGTTACATACGTTGAATACGGTAAAAAATTATACTGTATATAACTACCAGTTAGTTTAAGTGAAAGCCTTCACATTCTCTAATTTATTTTAACATAAGTATCCAACTAACCCATTTAATTATTTTGGTATCAATTGTTGAAGGTTATTATGTAACAAAACTCGTCCTTTTCTGAACACGACCCAACTAGTCTTAAAAGATAGCATTTTGATTCTATTATATGCAACAAAACTCTGCCCAATAATCTATGCTCATTAACTATGTCCTCCTAGTCTTATGTTACAATTAATATAGGATTATAATGGAAATGAGGAATAACTGTGTTAATTGGATATGCTCGTGTTTCAACCGGATTACAAAACTTAGATTTGCAAACAGATGCTCTTACTCAATATGGATGTGTGAAAATTTTTCACGATAAGATGAGTGGGTCAAAAAAACAAAGACCTGGATTAGAAGAAGCCCTCAAATATACTCGTCAAGGAGATACCATAGTTGTGTGGCGATTAGATCGACTGGGTCGAAACATGCAAGACTTGATTGACCTTGTCAACAACTTGAATGATAAAAGCATCGGGTTTCACAGTCTTCAGGAGAATCTGACTATGGACCGTGGCAATGCTACCGGCCAACTGATGTTTCATCTCTTTGCTGCATTTGCTGAATTCGAACGTAATCTTATTCAAGAACGTTCTGCTGCAGGACGAGTGGCGGCTAAAGCACGGGGGCGTCTTGGTGGACGTCCAGAGAAATACGGAGTGAAAGATATTGAAATGTTGAAAGCTCTTATTGATGGAAGCACACCGATCAAAGATGTGGCTGAAAGATGGGGTGTTTCCCGAACAACCATTTATCGCTATTTGGAAAGTAAGTGATCTTAACTAAGGATTATTACAAGGAATAAAAAGCCTCGGCATGGTTGGGTCACGAACAAGGAAGAGATTCTAAAGGAATAGAATGACATCACGTAAAATATCCAAGTAGATATCGTGATTAACCACCGTCCCTGGGTTAGAAACAAACGCGAATGTTTAAACTTTCATGATTGTTTCTATCCCAGGGACTGCTTTAAAAATACAATTCACATACTTGTTTATTCACTGAAATCCATTAACAAAAAAATTTCGATCTCTGACGTGATTGGTATATGACATACACAGTAAGTTGACATACCACGCATTTACCTCACTAGATGCTTTTTAATAGGTACTGTACCGTACTTTTTATAATCATAGACACATAGTATTTTTTTATAATCGGTGTGTTTCTTGTCAGTATAACTTTTCAAATAAGACTCCATATCATCCAAATGGATTCTGTTTCTTAATACCCCTTGAACTATTGCAGAAACTTTTTTCGATTGGGATATTGTGTAATCATCTAGTATTTCTTGAATGCTATTACAATCTCTAGCAAGATCGCTAGATTCTTCTAAAACTTTTATCTTTCTAAGTTGGATATTTTTCAATTTTTCGAAATTTGATAATCCCGACTGAATTTCAGAGAATCCAAATATAGGGAAAAATTGACCTGATTGAATCCTATGCTTTTCAATTAGTTTTAATAGTTGATGGTTTGCTTCAGTTATAATACTGAAATAATTAATCATCATTTCTTGAGCATTTTGATATTCATATTTAATCGTCTTTTGGGATCCAATTGCTAATATTTTATCTTCGTTTTTTAGCCCTTCAATATCTTCGGTTATGGATACTTTAATATTTCCACCGGCATAGATATCTTTAACAATATTTTGTACTTTACGAATGTCCATCGCAGATACAGGTAGACTAAGGTTTCCTAGATGTTCATAAATTTCCTTATAATTATCAGTTTTTATTTTATTTATTCGAATTGTCGCCATTCCATCAATATCAATATCATGTTCAACAACTTCTTCATTAACTGATCCCTTGTCATATTCAACTAATAAAAAGTTTTTCCTAATCTTTTCCGCAACATCCGTAGATATATCTACGTAAGTGAAAATTGTTTTTAGTATACTCTTAATATTTTTATCACCTATATTATATCCTACAAATATAATTGGATTGTGAATAAATAAGGAAAGTAATTGCGCTCTTATCAATTCATATTTTTCTTCAAATAGCTGATAGTCTTTCTCTGTAATTATGATTTTCGAGGAATCTTCTACACATCCATGAATTTTATATACGGACCCATAAGGATTACTTAATAAAATCTCATTTCCTATTAACGGCTTAAATTCAAAGATATCTTCAATGAATGTATCGTAATTTGTTGTTACTATTGAGCCAATATTCTTTCGCACTTTTTTTAAACCATTTATTTCTTCTGCCATCTCTTCTTTTAGATGATTTCTTTGCAAAAGTTTAACTATATATAACCTAAAACGACTAATAGTTATACCTTTACTCATATTTTCATAGAATTGATCATTGATTTCTTTAAATTTACCATTCCGATCTTGCTTAACAGTCTGATTGAAGTAAGTTTCTAATTCAGTAGCAACTTTTGGAAAATCAAAATCTTTATTATTGCCATCTATATGATGTGCATACTTTAAGTCTAAATAATATTCATCATTTTCCGTTAATTCGTGTGAAATATAAGCTAATAATCCATCCCAAGTAAAAGAATTATGTAAATATCTTAGACTAATCCCAGTGCCCACAAAGAGTACTGGATGGTTTTTAAAATTACTAATAAACTCTGATATATTCATATATTATTTATCCCCTTAAGTTTATTTTATTTTTAAATAAGCTCTTTTTATAAAAAAAGACACGGAATCTATGTATTTTATTCATCGCTAAATTCTTCTTCAAAGATAAAATGGTTAAAGACGTTTTTCGATTTTCTTTCCATTTATCTCTTTTCCTGTTTAGACTCTGCCTTTACTCTTTTCCATTCAGATTTAAGAATTATTTGTTGCAAATCAAACATTTTCCACTGGTCATTATAATATGCTTCAAGGTCATCAGATCCAGGCACCCCCGTACTTACTTATGCCAGCACATTAATTTTTTCAATCAAGTAAAGTCCCTGGGTCAGAAACAAACGCGAATGTGTAAACTTTCATGATTGTTTCTATCCCAGGGACTGCTTTAATTTCATACAAACATTTGCTGCATAAAAGCTTGTTTTTGAATTGCTAATTCTGAAATTTTATCTGTTTCTTTTTTTATCTTTTTATCTAAATAGATCAGTGTATTAACTATTTTTTGCTGTTCTTCAATTATCGGCAAATTTATTAATAAAGACTTCAAGCTATTATTATAAAGATGCACAACTGAAGCCCCTTGTGCTAATCTATACAATTCATTCTTGTAAGCATTACTTAATAGATAAGCTAAAAAATTTCCATTGGATAATTTTTTATTTGGGCGTAATACATTTAAATCTCCGCCTAAAAGTGCATTTTTACTTAGTGCGGATGCACATGCTATATCTATAGCTGTTTCTCCTGAAGAAGGAATTAAAACATCACCAATTTCCCCATTAAAACCACTGTTATTTTGAGTTTTCGAAATAACTTCATCAATTATTTCTCCATACATAGTATAAAGTTGTCCATATAAAACACATGGTACTCCCTCTGAAGCTAAATCACTTTTAGATAATGCCTGACCTTTAAAAAATGTAACCAATTCCGATAACTTATATGTTCTCCACTCCGGATACTCCTCCCCATTCTCGTCCTTAAACCGTAACTCTTGACTAAAAATCCTCTGCATAAGCCCTTTTTTCTGTTCTTTCAGCAAATCAATTTTTTCTTTTTGGAGTTGGATTTTTTGATCGGAATTTTTGAAAAAAGCTCCAATTTTTTCTTGTTCTTCTTCGCTTATAGGTGCCGAAAATGAATAATCTGAAATTTGTTTCAAGGAAATGTGTTTAATTGCATTACCCACTGATAATTTATTCATCTCGGATACAAACTTATTGCTGCTAGTTATTTGGTAGACAAATTCAAGTTGCTCTGAGTTAAGTCGCCCAACTCGTTGTGCTAGAACTGCTTTTTCGTTACTATATTTACCTGTTTTTCCAATATTAACTCCATCCATAGTGACCAGAATATTGTCACCACTTAGTAAATAATTATTTAGAATAACATCATCATAAATATCAATCCTGTCTCCTACTGGTGCAATACCGTTAGCTTTATCCTGAATATTTTTATTAGTGACGACTAAATATTCCCCATTATCATTGAAATCGGCACTGCTAAATGCTTTTCCTGTTCTAACTTCTGCTAAATCTTCCAACTTCCACTGTTTCCATTCACCACTAAATTCTTTAAATCTTAACTTAGGTGCATTCATCCCTACACCCCCAACTCTTTAAAGAACTTCTCTAATTCAGCATCCACTTCAGCAATCTTTGCATCAATTTCTTCTAGACGCTTTGCAACAACCTGTAAATCAATTTCTTCTTCTTCCTCAAACGTATCAACATAGCGAGGAATATTTAAGTTATAATCATTTCCTTTAATTTCATCTAATGTTGCTGAATATGAATATTTCTCAATCGTATCTCGCGATTTATACGTCTCCACAATCTTCTCAACATTACCATCAGTCAAATTATTTTGATTCTTACCTTTTTCAAATTCATTCGATGCATCAATAAAAATCACATCGTCTTCAGCTGCCCGTGTCTTCTTAAATACTAAAATACAAGTAGGAATCGATGTCCCAAAAAACACATTCGCTGGAAGTCCAATAACTGCATCTAAATAGTTCTTATCTTCAATCAAATATTTACGTATAATGCCTTCTGCTGCCCCACGGAATAAAACACCATGCGGAAGAACAACTGCCATTGTTCCATTGTCGTCAAGTTGGTGAATCATATGTTGAACAAAAGCAAAGTCAGCTTTTGATTTTGGCGCGAGTCTTCCGTATGCACTGAAACGGTCATCGTCTAAGTATTTTGCATCTGCACTCCAGTTAGCGCTGTATGGAGGATTAGCTACGACTGCTTCAAATCGCATATCTAAGTGAAGAGGATTCTCTAATGTATCGTCATTTTTGATATCAAAGTCTGTGTAGCGTAAGTCATGTAGCAACATATTCATTCGCGCTAAGTTGAACGTGGTTGTTGTGAGTTCTTGTCCGTAAAATAAACGCACATTTGACTCTTTTGCTACTCGCAACATCAATGAACCGGATCCACATGTAGGGTCATACACGTTTTTTAAGTTGGGTTTATTATGAGTAACGATTTTGGCTAAGATTTTAGATACTTGTTGTGGTGTGTAAAACTCCCCTGCTTTTTTCCCTGCGTTTGCAGCAAATTGCGAGATAAGGTATTCGTATGCATCTCCTAGGACATCGATATCAACATCATCATGTAAGAATGGAATGTCATTAATGCTTACCATGATTTTGGCAATTAGTTTTGAGCGTGACTTTACATCACGTCCCAATTTAGAAGACGTTAAATCCATGTCATCAAATAAATTCTCGAAATCTTGTTGGCTGTTTGTGCCAAGTGACGACTGTTCAATCGCTTTTATCGCTTTATGAAGAAGTTCAATGTCGAAATTTCCTTTTTCACCTTTATGAATTTCTTTGACCATTGAAGAGAATAAATATTCAGGTTCAATGACGAAGCCGATTTCTACAAGCAATGTATCAATCAATCCATCTTTGTATTCTTCATCTTTCCAAGCATCTTCGTAGGAGATATTGTCTTCTTCCAACAGTTTTCCAATACGTGCTTCCGTTTTTTCCGAAAGATAGCGATAGAAAATTAGCCCTAAAATATAGTTTTTGAAATCGTAAGCTTCCATTTGACCGCGTAAATCATTCGCCATTGTCCAAAGTTTTTTATGCAATTCTGCTTGTTGTAGACGTTGTTTTTCTGAAGTTGTCATGTGTTCATATCTCCTCAATTTACGAGTACTTGCGTACGTTCGTGTAAATAAATTCTTTCAAAGCTTGCACGTGTTGTCGTTTTTCTTTAAATGGCGCTTTTATGGCATCATTGATTTCTTGATCAGGTGAAACCCCTGTGTATTCATATTCCCGCAAGAAGTATTCGAGTTTTTCTTCTGCGACATGTATTTGCTGTGACATATTGTAAATTTCTTTTTTGCGTCTTTCGTTTTCAAAATCTCGGAACTTTTGATTAATAGAATCATTGTTCGTGAGTGTTGGAGCGACTCGGTTTAAGAATTCTAGTAATAGATCACGTTTTAATCGCATCTCGTCACTAGCTGACGCATTTACTTCTTTGATCGCTCTCCGAACTGCAACATCACGTTCATGTTTATTGTCAAAGTTGATATTCCGTAGTAACTCTAGAATATAATCAACATCAATACGATCCGTTTGCATTAATTCAATTTCAAAATCGACGTCATCAATTACAGAAACTTTGTCGATATCGGGTTTCTTATTAATTTCAGGACTCGGGACATTGGATCT
>NZ_ALJG01000191.1 GCF_000286315.1 Paenisporosarcina sp. TG20
GCTCAAAATACCAGAATTTCAGTCTCTTCATGATGCAAACCACTGAATTTTTCTATTATTTATAGTACCATTGACCTTCTGCACTCCCTTCTTTTTACATTGTATTTTCTTTTATGATCAATTCGAAAACATTTACTTGATGGAAGCGGAAGGCGGCGACTCCTACGGGATTAGCGGGACAGGTGAGACCCCGCAGTGGAGCGAAAGCTACCGAGGAGGCTCTCCGCCCGCCCCGTGGAAAGCGTCCGCCTGGAGCGTAAATGAGCGGTATTATACTAGAACCTACTCCTTAAAATGCCGGGATTACTGAATTCATGGCTCACTTTATATACATCTTTTTTTGTAAAAAATAAGCAGCCAAAGATAAAATTTTGGCTGCTCCTTATTATTTCTTTAAGTTAGTTTCTATATATTCCCTACCATACCCTACCGTACTCCACATTAATTAAAAATTAAATCCTCTAAGCCACTTGGATATTCCGTGATTAAGTTTGACCCTTTATTTGTCAAAACAACTGTATCCGAATGACGGAATCCTCCTACACCTGGAATATAAATGGCTGGCTCCACACAGAACACCATTCCTTCTTGTAAGATTAAATCGTTATCGTATCGTAGAGAAGGCTCTTCGTGTAAACCAATTCCAATCCCATGACCAGTCCTGTGAATACTATATTCCTCAACACCAGCTTTTTTAAATACTTGACGAGCCGCTTCGTTCACTTCTCTTGCCGTAATTCCTACCTTAATAATTTCTAATGCTACGGATTGTGCTTCATAGGATATTTTAAAGGCTTCTATCTGCTTAACTGTTGGTTGTCCAACAAAAAAAGTACGTTCACATTCTGCTCGATAGCCATTTAAGCCTACTTGACGACTATGAATGCATATATCATTCTCTTCAAATTTTCTTGTATTCGAAAATACATGTGGCATAATACTTCGCTCTAAACCAGATGGTGACATGGCAAAAAAGTCGACCGTTGAGTTTGGATGGTTCTTTGCAATCTCAAAAAACAACGCTTGGTTCCCATATTGATCCATTTCCATCTCTGTTACACCGGGCTTGGCCCGCTTAAGTGATTCTTTTAAAGCCAAGCTGACTAATCTACCTGATTCCGTAATTAATTCTATTTCTTCTTGATCTTTAATGTATCTCATCTCAACAATTTTTTTATCAAGATCGACCAATTCAAACCCAGCAGCGTTTAATAGATTTCCAATCTTAACAGGTAGTGATGAGAATTCCACACCTACTCGTGTATTTGAAGGATAAGTAGAGATTAATGACTGCAAATGTTCGAGATGTGAACCACCATTACCATCTTGCATCAATGTTTCATGATAGACAAAAAGTTGATCTGCATTCGTCATTTCTTTCGCGTGACTTTCCTCTAGCGAAGGAATAATTAAACTCATTTGCTCCGCATCGATTGCCAACACAATTGGTCTTGAATACGTAATAGCCTTTAATCCACTGAAATAGTATTGATTTTCGAAATTCATAATAATTGTTAAATCAACTTGTTTTTCTTGCATAATATCTCTTAATCTATCTACTCGTTTTTTTGTATTCATAAATTTCTCCTCCTAGTATTAAGGATTTACTGTTTTTTTGAAGTTAATAATGTCACGACTATGAGAACAACAATTGCTACTGGTATTGATATAAGTGAGCTATGAATTCCACTAGATTCTTTTAAGAATAATTCCCATACCATAGTGACGATTACTCCTGAAGCCATAGATGACAGACCTGCTGAATTAGTAACCCTGTTCCAAAGAAACACCCCTAGTAACGCTGGTGTGATACCTGCTCCATACACTGTATATGAATACATTTGAATGGACAAAACCGTTGGAAAAAACATAGTTAAGGAGAATGCAATTACACCTAGTATTGGGATTAATATTCGCGTAAAGACCAACTTCTGTTTATCAGTTGAGAATGGTCGTATATATTTACCGTAGATGTCATATGTCACATTAGTCGCTGCCGATAACAAATAGGAATTCCCCGTAGTCACAATGAAAGCTGTAACAGCTGCAATTAATAATCCTCCAATGACTGTTGGTATAACTAGTGTTGTCGCAATTAACGCCATCCCTGGTTCGATGTCTGGATATATTGATCTTCCCAAAACAGCTAAAAATGCAACTGCTGGAGTAGCAATCAACATCCCGATTATCCAACCAATCGTACCTTGTATCATAGACTTTTCACTCTTTGAAGCCGAAATACGTTGGTACATATTTTGATCACCTAATAGCAAAAACAGTAGTGGAATATAAAAGCCCAATAATTGAATGGGTGTAAGACTGCCCAATAAATCAAAATGTTGAGTAGGGACATTCGCTACAACTTGATCAATGCCTCCCGCTTTTAATAGAACGAAAGGAATTGCAACAATCAAACCAATTAAAATTAAAAAAGCACTGACAGCATCTGTTGGTGCTACGGCCATTAACCCACCGATAGTTGCCAGGAAAATAATGATAACCGCTCCAATAATGGTACCTGTTTCAATCGATATCCCTGTTGACACATGCATAAGAAAAGCGTAAAGCGCCTTCTAGCCCGACGCCGGCGCTGGAAGAACCGAATCGAAAGCCTGCTTTCGCATGAGGACCTGAAGCTTAGGTGCGGGCTGGTGCTTGGAGCTAGACATAACAACTCTAAGTTTAAAAGTATAACTCGAAAAAACATATACTTTCTTATACCAAGATAAAACATATGCGAGAATGATAATTAATGCAGATAGAGCTCTTGCCCCTGCACCATACTTCATTTCTAGTATTTCTGACACTGTATACTTTCCATAATTTCGTATCTTTGAAGAAATTAAATAAATGACTCCGATACCTATAACACTCGGAATTACATACCATAATGCTGGCCAGAAACCATATGAATAAGCTAAGGAGTTCGGTCCTCCTGTTACCGTTCCACTTCCAACCCAAGTAGCTAATAAAGTACCCATTAATACAATAGGCCCTAAGGATTTTCCTGCAAGAATAAAATCGTCACTTGTCGATACTTTTTTCGAATAAAAAATACCAAGTACAATCATAAGAATCCCATAGCCAATGACAAACCATAGCAATGAAGAATTATAAACTAATTCCATTACGTAGCACCTCTCCTTGGTCAATTTTGCTTACAGATAAAACAGGACTACTACTAAATAGAAGAACCTCCTTATTATTTATCTTCTTCTTTTATCCTATGTTTTATCTAACTAGCACTATGACCTTGAGACAACTCGCAAGCGTAAAATAGTTCTTAGCGCACAGAAAACGCCCCTACAAAAAGTAGAGAGCGCTACATTCAAGCAGTCTATGCACTACTTTTCATCTTCTAAAATTAACTTAATCTACTTCTCCATCTCGTAAAAAATCGGTGAATAGGCATATATAGCGGGTGTACCACCAGAATGGATAAATAAAATATTATCACTCTCCTTAAAGAAATCTCTATGAATCAGATCAATGAGTCCAGCCATCGCTTTCCCTGTATATACAGGGTCTAGTAATATAGCCTCCGTTCTTGCAACCAGCTTCACCGCTTCTACCATCTCTTTCGTTGGCAAAGCATAACCTGGTCCAACATATTCAGCAAAACAAGTTATCGCATCACGTGGTATAGTTTTATCTAAACCAATATGATTTACTGCTTCTATTGTTAGTCGATACACTGTCTCCTCTTGCAGTGCCTTCCCCCGGCTAATATTAATTCCAATGACTTTTGTTTTATAATCCATTCCATGGAAACCAGCTATAAGGCCTGCGTGCATGCCCCCACTCCCGCTTGTACACACAACATAGTCGAACTGCACATCTAGTGCTGTCGCTTGTTCGACAATTTCTTCAGCACATGAGGCGTACCCCAGTATCCCAGTCACATTTGAACCACCAATTGGTATTATATAGGAGTTCTGGCCGTCCTTTTTAAGTTCAATTGCAGCCTTTTCCATTTCTTCATATACATCCGTTCCATTTGGGACAATCTTAATAGATTCTGTTCCCAACAGCTGATAGAGAAGGAAATTACCATTTGTTTGAGTATCAAATTGCGCTTCCTTATTTTCCTCTAATATCAGAATACATTTTAAGTTTTCCTTCACACACGCAGCCAAAGTTAAGCGACAATGATTAGATTGAATCCCTCCAGCCGTAATAATGGTGTCGGCGCCTTTTGCTTGTGCATCAGCTATAAGAAACTCTAACTTTCTCGTTTTATTCCCACCCTCTGTTAGACCAAGTAAATCATCTCGCTTAATGAACACATTCGGCCCTTTAAGTGAATTAGAAAAACGCGTTGCTCTTTCAATTGGTGTAGGAAAATCCGTGTAACGGTTTCGTGGAAATTGAGTTAAATTCAATAAAATGCCCCCTTAGTAATCTATAGTATTATCTTAATCTATTTCGCTTTTATATGTAAGAAATTTCTGTTAATTCACAGTCTGGATAAGTTCGTTTTGGGTAATAAAGAAGTATTAGTTTAATTTAAAAATTAAGCGTCCGAAGATGCAATTTCGGACGCATTTACTTTCTTTATTTACAAATGAAATAAAACCCATTACATAGTCAAAAAGTCACTACCTCTATTAGCCAATCTATTAGTATAATAAATCAAATTCATTATTATATTAAGGAGATTATCAGAGCCATGCATACATCCCTCCCCTGCCCAAACTGCAGTCACTCCATCACAGAAAGGAATTTTGAAGAATATAAAAACCCCTTCACTATGAAGTGTCTGCACTGCAATGCAAAGTTTAAAGAAACTAAGGTAACACCATTACTCCTAGTACTCGCTGTTGCCATAACTCCTATTTTTATCTACATAGGCGTCACGCTACAAAACTTGTTTGCAGATGTCTGGCCATTTATTGATAAAGTACCTACTGCTCTCGTGTTCTTAACATTTGCTTATCCAATATATGCAATCTATGAAAAATTCAATGCACGTATACTCGTATCAAAAGGCGTTTTGCAACTTAAATAACCGGAATTAGTCCTGCAGTTGCAGGTGTTAAAGAAAATGTTAATTTGAAGAACATCGGTAACATAGATACAATAGCAAGCTCTGCACCAAAATTTGCAAAATACGTACTATTTAAAGCTCCTACATTTTAAACATATAACGATCATCTTCAGGAACTCCTTTTTTCAAAATAGGAATATTGACTTGTAGTATTTTAGTAACTTGATAGATGAAAACTACTCCAATGACAGCCCATATAATCTGTAATGTTATTTCTGAAATAAAGCCCATACCTTCAATTCTTCATGCACAGATGGCTAGCTCTCCGACTAGTGGAATTGTCCATAAAATTAATTGAACCATATCTCCCCAGCTACTAACTTCCATTGCACCCGTACGTTTTGGTTTTAATAATGTTTTTCCATCGGGTGTATCTTTTACAGCGAATTAATAAATAAATCCATAGATTAGGCAAAATACTCTAGTTAAAGCCAAAGCAAATCTCCAACCATTATCTCCACCAAACAACGTTAAACCAACACACGGTAAAGGCATTGCTGCAGCTGCTGAACCAAAGTTCCCCCAACCACCATAAATCCCTTCTGCAAAACCTACATCCTTAGGTGGATACCATTCAGCTACCATTCGAATCCCAATGACAAAACTTGCACCAATACTACCAAGAACACGGTTAATACCAGGTAATAATTTGCATTGACATGAAAGCGTATAAATTGATAGGATACAGTTGTTGTCTTAAAGATCAAACCTAAAAATTCTATTATAGAACGGAGAAATATAATGAGTGATTTCCAAAAATCAGGATGGTATTCATCACGTGTAAAAAAACAACTCCCAAAAGAAGCCTTTAACCCAGTTCCTACTCTTCTTTGGGGTGGACTTGCTTATCTAAGTGTTGTTATAGCCAGTTTTTTAGCAATCGGTCTTTTTGATTTACATTTAGTCGTTAATATTCTTTTATCATTCATCATTGGTGCAAGTTTTGCCGCACTAGGATTTTTAGGACATGAAATCCTACATGGAACAGTTGTTAGAAAACCTTGGTTATCTGAACTACTTGGAGCTATAGCTTTTTGGCCACTAAGCACAGGACCTAAGCTATGGAAAAAATGGCATAACCTTACTCACCATATTCATACTCAAGATGACGATAAGGACCCTGATGCTTGGCCAACTTTAGAAAAAATTTCAAAAATGAAATATGTTCGTTCGATTTACAGCTTACCATTGCCGGTCCGTGCCTTTTTTAGTTTTGCATCATTAACAATTCAGTTTTCTGCTCATTCTGCAAAAATGTTTTTTGAATATGTAAAGAATCTAAATCCTAAAAAGCAATCTGAAGCTTGGTTGCAAATATTACTGCCTTGGGCTACGTGGTTTGCTTTATTGTTTGTGATGGGATTTGAAAAGTGGTTCTTTGCTTTTTTACTACCACTTTTGATTGCAAATTTTATTGTTATGGCATATATCTCAACAAATCATCGCCTAAACCCACTTGTTCCCGTTAATGATCCATTGGCAAATAGTTTAACTGTTACAGTACCTAAATGGGTAGATGTGTTACATTTTAACTTTTCTCATCATACAGAGCACCACTTGTTCCCTGCGATGAGTTCTAAGTACTATCCACTAGTAAAAGAACAGTTAAAGATTATGTGGCCCGATAGATATCACGAAATGAAAATGAGTGAAGCATTACTTGCTCTTTGGAAGACCCCAAGACTTTATTTCGAGAATAATCAATTAGTTGATCCACGATTAAATAAAGTATATGGTTCATTGGGAAATGGATTAAATCCAAAAGACATTAAGTCAGAGGATATTCAAATTGAGATGGAACAGGATCAGAACAATTGGGAGAGTAAAAGTTAAAAAAACTTCAAGAAAATAAGAAAAATAAGAAAAAAGCGGATAAAAGGGGGATTGATTTCCCCCTTTTATCCGCTTAATTTTTAAATAGCAACTAAAAATAACGTTCTTAACCTAAGGTAACTATGTAGCACCCATTAAGAATTTGTCACACTCTCTTGCAGCTTCTCGTCCTTCGTTAATTGCCCAGACGATTAACCTTTGCCTTTTCTCATATCTCTAGCAGCAAAAACACCTTCAACGTTAGTTTGGTATTTTCCATAATCAGCTTTTGCATTTGAACGTTCATCTGTTTCAATATTAAGCTTTTGAAAATAGTTTATTCAGGACCAGTAAAAAGCCATAATAGCATAAAAAACCCAACAAAAACAACCGAATAATAATTCGGTCGTTCGTTTTCAATACTTATTATCGTACATACTCTAAAGCTATACCGTGTAAAATCGTTAGTTATTCCTTCTCATCTTCCTCTTCACAAGAATCGACCTTCACTGCGACAATTTCAGACTCTGCAATATTCTTCACAAACACTTCTTACACTCCATCCCCATACCCCGACATTGCAACTGCTCCGCCGGGCACAATCCCACCTTGTTTGTCAGATGCCGATAGATCGCAACAAGCAACATAATAGGCGACCCTTCCTCATCCAAATCAATATTGTATGTATCCTTATCCAATTTCTATACATTACTATTACTTGGAAAAATTCTTTAATTCCATATAACACAATTAAGGAACCGTAGTGAGTTAAATGAAAATTCTGTACATTTATCGATAATAGTGTTAAGATATTGGAATAATCTGAGAGGAGTTGGTGAGGTTGAGCAAACAAACAAAGCACGGCCTTGAAAATAAAATTGATGATGAGAAAGTTCGGATAGCTAGATACAGAAATGAAATAGAATTGCTATCCAATGATAAAAATCTCCTTCCAGACAAACGTGATAGCTTAGTTAAGGCAAAAGAGGAACAAATTATACGTCCCGAATTAAGAATTTCAGAATATGAATTAGAATGGGCTGAATTAGACACTCTCTAATACTAAACATTATTAAACAGAATTTTCCCAATACCCAAAAATATTTATATATGCTAAAATTTGGTTTAGTAACAAAAATATATTTTACGAGGAGGAAATCAGATGAAAAGATCAGAAAAAATCTTTATGAGTGTTTTGCTAAGTGTAGTTCTAGCCACTACAACTGCTGCTAGTGTTAGCGCTGAGAAAATAAGTGTTAGCAATGGTGAACTATTATCTCAAAGAGACGGAGAATAAGCTAGGGATGGGGAGTAATTCCTTGTTTACGTGGCAGCATCTGAACAATCAATAAAATAAGTACTTAAAATTAATACAAAGTAAGATGTGAATCTCACTGGAAAGTTTTTTTCCTCAATTGCAATATTAAATGCAACAGAAGTGAAAAACCAAGTAAACCGCTAATTTGATGCTAATAAGAATAAGACTAAGCAACGTTACTAGAGTAGCTGACTCGCAAC
>NZ_ALJG01000192.1 GCF_000286315.1 Paenisporosarcina sp. TG20
ACTCAAGCCGAAAGTCGGGCTAACAATTTTACTAGACAACGATATTTTATATAAGAAAAGAGGGCTAGGTATGTTTGTTACTTCAAACGCGCGAGATATGATTTTATACAAACGTAAAAGCGAAAAATTATCTTCCCTTGTCAAAGGTATTGTAGACGAAGCTGAACGTTTAGAAGTGCCTTTTGATGAATTAGTCGACATGTTAAAGCGCGAGAAATTGAAAGCTGAACGGGGGATGAATAATGATTAAGTGTAATGAGTTAACGAAGCGCTATCAATCTAATTCTGCACTTGTAGATTTAAGTTGTACAATTCATGAAAATACCATTACAGGTGTTATTGGTCGAAATGGTGCAGGCAAAACAACCTTTATGAAATTAGTCGCGGGATATTTGAAAAAAACGAGCGGGGATCTATTGGTGATGGAAGAAAATCCTTTCACCAGTTTAAAAGTTTCAGCTAACTCAATCTTCATCGACGATCAAATGAGTTTGCCAACATCGTTGAATTTGGAAGAGTTGCTCGATTCATTTGCTTTGTTTTATCCAAATTGGAATGGAGCATTAGCTACAGAATTAATGACGTATTTTCACTTACCACAAAAAAACTATATTCAGAGTTTATCTAAAGGCATGCGTAGCACATTTCATGCCATTATTGGATTTGCAGCTAGATGTCCGTTGACCATATACGATGAACCAACAACCGGCATGGATGCAGCCGTTCGAAAAGACTTTTATCGGGCTTTATTAAAAGATTATTTAGCATTCCCAAGAACAATTTTAATATCAAGTCATCATTTAGAGGAAATTGAGGATTTACTTGAAAACGTCCTGATTATTCATGATCACCATGCCTTCTTGCATAAAACGATTTCCGAATTGAAAGAAAGTGTTCTTGGCGTAAGAGGAGATAAATTGGCAGTGGACGAATTTGTAGCGATGCACGATGTTTTATCGTATGACGAAAGCATTCCAGGCAGCATAGTCACAGCAGTTGTTAAAGTTAACAACTTTGTTCATCGAAAAAAGTATCCCGATGTCACGTTTTTAAATCTCACAGCGAATGAAGCATTCGTTTATTTAACTGATAGTCAAGAAGGAGGAATTGATCGTGTCTTTAACCGAAGTGAGCTTAATTGATAATGTAAAAAAGCAAATACGATATAAAATTAAGTCGTATACAGGCATTTTTCATGCGTTAGTCATCTTGCAAATTTTAGGACTATTCCTATCTACTATTGGGGAAGGTTCTATGTCAGAGCCAGGAACATATTTCTCCATATCGGTTGATTACTTTACAAGTGGTGTTGTGGTAGGAATGACGGCTTTTTGGTTATTTATAAATACTCTTTTAATAACAACAAAGGCATATCGAGAAGATGATTTTACATTTATAACTAGTCGTTTGAGTCGCCTATGGGCTAACATAGGATTTGTCTTTTTATTATCTGTAATAGGTGCTGTCAGCGCACACTTAGTCATTAATGTTTTGAAGGTATATTTAATCATTCAGAATGATGAATTGATCATGTCAAACAGCCTATCGTTGCTCTCGGTTATTACCGGTCTACTAGGGTTAATAGGCTATTTTATATTAGTCAGTGCGATTGCTTATACGATCGGCTCTATCATTCAGCGAAGTAAAGTGATTGCAATAGTAGCGAGTATCAGTTTAATCATCCTTGGAAACATTATGATTCGTTTTCAAGGACAAGAATTAATCGCTCAAGGCATATTTTTCTTTATAAGAGAACCTAACTTTGCATTATTTTGTATCAAAATTATAGTCACTAGTAGTCTGTTATTCTTAGTATCTTGGATGATGTCAAAAAATCAAGAGGTGCAAGCATGAGCGTTATAGTAGCGTTTGTACCATTGATGATAATGTTTGGTATTTTTATGATATTCATTTCAAATAAAAAATCAACAATCCCTAAAAAAACAAGGTTAACTTCAAAATTTACGACGCGACTTGTAATGGTGTACGTATTCTTTTTATTAGTTTCATCAGTTATTGCTGTCTTTATCTCGCCATCAAAAACGGCAAATGAAAGGGTGGAATTATCACAACTCAACGATGATATATATAGTAAACTCTCGATTGGCAATGAAGAAGATATCCCTGCCAGTCTCATTTTAAATGAGTGGACCAACGAAATAGACGGTGACATGTTCACACTTGAAACGCAAGATGACTATGATCTTCCTATTGTAATTATGATTGAACAAGTGGAATCCACCGAGAAGATAGTAGAAGCGACTTTGTATAAAGGAATTTATCTTGTTAATGAAATTGAAATCCCTGAATACTTAGAGAATATTGAAGTAGATTGGCAAGGAGATCAACTAATCGTGAATATGCCCAATCAAGATTCAGTTTCCATGTCCTTTTTCCGACACGACTTTACGTTTACACAATTCTCAGGCAATGCAAGTGTAGATGAATCCAAAAGTATGTCTGCTCAATTTCCTATCCTTTATATTAAAGTTCCGAAATCGCTAACTCTTAATGTCGATGAAGAAAGAGTAGAGATGGTTGTTAAAACTAACTGATATTAAGAAATGTTACAGGAATCCCTGTGAATTAAGGCATTGAACTACCTCAAAGTGTCTCATTACCAAGTTGAACTTGGTTAATGAGACATTTTTTGAATTTTTCATCAGTCAAGTCCATAATATTGTGTAAAATTTTATACAATGGTTTCTAGACGATATATTTCATTAAAAATAAATTTACGAATATAGAAAGACAGATGAATTGGTGTTTTTCCCTTTCATTTTTTGAGGAAACATCCATGGGTAAAGTACTCCAAATCACGTAAAGGTTGTCAAAGACTCTTTTCACTTTGACTACCTTTACGTGATTTGGGACTCTAAGATCATCCTTACGGATCATCTATTTAGGTATTTTCTCTTTTTGTAGACAGTGTCTTCGTAGTGCATTAAAACAGAACCTATTAACCTGAACGCAGACTGTGTATTTGGAAAAATTCGAATCACTCGTTCTCTTCTACGGACCTCTTGATGTAGGCGCTCAAGGGAATTTGTACTACGGATAAATATACGCATGTTTTCCGGGAGGTTGATGTATTGTATGGTATCTTCAAATCCGTCCTCCAGTATGGCGAGTGCTTTTTCATATTTAGAATCGTCCTCAAACTTACTCATTAGTTCATCTTTAAATCGGCGCATGTCTTCAATAGTAACAGCATCGAAAATCCGTTTAATCATCATACGTGCTACTTCAAAATCTTTTTTAGGTAGCTTATCGAAAATATTACGTTTAAAGTGAACATTACATCTTTGCCAACTAGTCCCTATAAATGAACGGGCAATTGCTTTTTGAAGTCCTGAATGTGCATCTGAAATAATAAGCTTAGGCGATTGAAGACCACGTGACTTTAGTTGTTCAAGAAAGCTATGCCAACTTTCATAGCTTTCCACATGATCAATTTTCAAGCCTAAAATTGTACGTCTATTGTCTTCTGTAATCGCTGTGGCAATATAAACTGCTTTGGAGATAACACGATGGTGTTCCCGCACTTTAATATACATAGCATCAACAAAAAGATAAGGGAAGTATGTTGTGTTTAATGGTCTTTGAGACCATTCATTAACAATAGGTCTAGTTTTTGTGTAAGAGAAGAAACAAAAGATTTCGATACACTTTCACCACAAAGCTGTTCCACAATGTTTGTGACTTTCCTTGTCGAAACCCCATTTACTACCATTTCCAACATCGAGATCACAAGGGCTTGATCGCAACGAGCATATTTTTCGAAAACTGATGGAGCAAAGTCACCTTCTCGGGTTCTAGGAACCCGTAATGTTATCTTGCCAATGCTCATCGTAAGTTCGCGTTCATAATAGCCATTACGATAATCACGACGTGTATCTGAGCGTTCGTAAGCAGCTGCTTGTAAATAATCATCACGTTCTTTTTCCATGTATTCATTTAACACGAGAACAATGGTTGATTTCACAACGGACTCGATATTAGAATGCATAACAGAATCTTTTAAAACATCCATATCTAGGGTAAACTTTAACTGGGTCAATATTAATTCCTCCTCATTGTTTATCGTCGTTGAAAACATTGTAACCAAGAGGGATTAATTTGACTCTTTTTCTTTTTACACAATTATAAGGACTTAATCTTTTCATCCGTACATAGAAGTGCTTATCGTTCAAACTGGGTGCTAATCAGTCAAACTGAGGCCTTTATCGGTCAAATAGAGTGTTCTATCAACCAAACTCGTCTCAATGCCAAGTTTACTTGGTGAAACACATAGCTAAAAACAGCGGTCCCAACAGAAAAGAACCATTTCGCACATAGCGAAATGGTTCCCATTCAGGATTTTGAAAATGATTTTGTTTGCGCTACGCTGCTGTTTGAAAGAAGATCGTTAAAGACTGTTTTATTAACTAGTCAATTGGTTAACCCTTTAAATCTTGCCTTCATTCATGGGGAATTTATCGTTCAAAATGAGGCCCATATAATTATTTTTACAAAAAACACAATTTTTTCGCAGGGTTTTTTCAGTTTCTAACCAATCAATACTTTCCCATATCCACTGTACTCGATTCTTCTTCATCCTTCATAAGAGAAGGTACGTCAGTTTGTAGGATGTTTGCTAATGCTTTCAAGCTAGCAATTGTCATGTTTTGATTCCCAGTTTCGATGCGTGATATCTTTGCTTGGTTTTCATACGTGATGCTATGTCATGTTGAGTTAACCCTAGTCTTTTTCTTCTTCGAATAATATTTCTAGCTATTGTAAATTCTAATTCGCTATTATCCCATTCTTTTTTGAATGCAGGATCTTCAAGGCTTTTTTTTAGGTATTCATCGAAGAAACTCAATTATCATCACTCCTTTGCTGTTGCAAATAATCAAATCTATATCTTTTCGCTTTGGCTATTTCCCCTGGCGGAGTTGTTTGTGATTTCTTTTTGAATCCATGCAATAAAACAATCTATTTGGTCCTTAATTCATAAATGCCATTTCCTAAATGGCTCTTGTGGGGGCCTGGCAACATCATACCGAATTTTTCAAGTAATTGAATGGAGCGTAAAACTTTCGCTTTTCTTTCAGGGGAAGCGAAACTAAAAATTCTATAACGGGAGTAACTTCATCTTCTGTTATGTAAGTTGTTTATTTCCTAATTAGGTTTTTTCACACACTTATTATAGCATGTAAGTGATATTACAAATATATTCAACAGGTTTCGTAAAATATGAGTAAAAAAGCTTTTTAAATAGAAGAAATTACTAACGACTGTTTCATTAGTTAGTCGATTGGACAATGAGACAATTTTTGAGTTTTGCCTCGTTGTAAGTATATATAGCGGTTTATACAAATAAAGTCCTAAAATATAATGAGGGGCTTTATTTTCTTTTTAACAAAATATGAAAGTATATAGCTTCAGAGTGGCATGAATCCGGCGTTCATTGTGTTTTTAGTATATGGAGACTAACATGCCAAAACGGAATTTCTTCTGTGGACTCTCAATAATCCGATTAATGTGAAGGGTTGATTTCTCTTTTTATATTGTTATCACCGTTGTTTGTCGCTCGCGACGAGGAGGCTCACGGACCGCCCGCGGAAAGCGTCCGCCTGTGACGGAATTCACACAGGAAACCAAAGTCGATACTATATGGAATATCCTTCTAAACTGATACTTAAATTATTTGCTCTCTTAAAGAACCGGGCGCACTTGCCCGGTTTTTCTCACAAGATAAGAAAGTATATGACTATAAAGTGCCAAGAACCCCGTATTCATGGTTTTTTAGTATATGGAGACTTACATGATATAACAGAGTTTCTTTAATTGATTCTCGTTAACCCATTATTGTAAGTCGTGATTTGCTATTTTAAAAGCGCAAGTTTCCTTATGTATTTTCGATTTTTAAAAGGTGAATGATTGTAGTGGAAGGTGGCGACTCCAGCGGGAAAAGCGAGACAGACGAGACCCCGCAGGAGCTTGCGACGAGGAGGCTCGGTTGCTCGCCCGCGGAAAGCGCCCGCCTGCAACGGAAATCTAGTTTTAATTGAAGGTTTTCTTAAACTACAGGTTATAGTGCAGTAGGTGTGTACTTTCTTAAAGGACCGGGCATACTTTGCCCGGTATTTCTTATTTAATAGGTCACTGTTCATAACTTCCGCCTCCTTTTTATTCTTAAGTTTATGGCGTAGAATAAAATAACGGATGTAACATAGAAAAAAGTATAGGCATTAAATGATTACATAGCCATGTCGATATAAGTTGATCGATTAAAGAAATACAGTGATAGGATTATTAACAATTAACGAAGTATGAAAGGATGGGCACTTTGATGAATATCCTAATTCTCACAAAAGTTCCGCTTGAAGGCCAAGGATTAAAGTGGATCATCACTTCACAACTCCGGGATATCCATGTGGATGTAGTGGACGATGTGCAACAGTTCGAAATACATATTAAAGATCAAGCTAGTGATTATTTAATTGTTGATCTTGATTTATGGGGATCACAAGAACGTTCTTTTTTACCACAACAGGTCCAGTGGCTAGGTATTTCTTCTGAAAGGACGTTTCAGACAGCTTACCGAGCGTTGACACATAAAGCAGAAGATGTGTTATTCCGCCCTTTTCAACCGGAACATCTAGTTAAGCATGTGCAACAAGCACGTTTTCGTTTGCGAAATGAAAAGAAGGGTTCCCAACAACTTGATTCAGTACAGCAAACAATCCTTACATATGAAGATTTATTATTAGCTGAGACGTACCCTAGTTACCAATTGTTAATGAGCGCGATTGTACCCTCAGATAGAGAACAAGGATCACGGCTAGTGAGAGCATTAGAAGACTTTACATTTCCTACTAGTTTTAACGTATTCCCTTTCTCAGAGTTTGTACTAGTTGTCCACAGATTAGGGGAAACGGATGACTTGTTAGATGCATACCGAGCATTTTTCGCATTATGGAACCGTCAATCGGATACCTTGTTATCTATTTATTTGTACGAATCCACGGATCGAAAAAGTGCTCGAACGATGTATCAAAAAATGCGCCGTTTCCAAAAACGCATTTTTTATGACGGATACGACATTTTGTCTGTGGAATTGACTGACTTAATATGGCGAGAAATTGATCCGTTTTTGTCTCCACTCGAGCAGCGAACGTGGATTGAAATGTTAGAAAAGCAAGATGTGAAGGCGATTCGCAACTGGTTAGAACAGGACTTTCTCACGATTGAAAAACCATATCCAGATCCACAAATGGTGCGAATTCGATTAACAAGTGTTCTTGCACAAATGCGAAGATATATGATTGCAAAGTCATTTCAAAATGGACCAATCGAAAAACAATATCACCTTTTATTTCAAGATATAATCAGCGAGCCAGTGATGTACCACATTATTCAAATGTTAGGAGATTTCACTTCTAAATTAATGAAAGAGACAAGTTTTCATGTAGAGGGTATATCAAATTTTTCGGAAAAAATCCGAATGATGATGGAATCAAATTATTGGGATTCGACTTGGAACCTAGCGACTTGCGCAGAAACACTCAGAATGAATAAAAGTACGCTGAGTCGGAAGTATTCCCAAAGTTCTGGTAAGAAGTTTAGGGAAACACTACAAGAAATTCGTATTCGAGAAGCAAAACGTTTGTTAAAAGAAACACAAGCATCTTTTGAAGAGATATCTAGATTAACAGGCTACACGCATCAAACGTATTTTAATGCAAAATTCAAATCTGCTACAGGACAAACTCCATCCGACTACCGATTTAATTGAGAAAATATAATTGAAAAATGAATTTAACCAGAAAAATAATATGGTTATTTTGCATAAACTCCTATTAATTACACATACTAATTATTGCAATAACAGAATTGATTTTCAGTGGTTATATATGTGTAAATAGTAAAAAGAGGAGTTTAAAATACTTGCAAAATTTAAATACAATAGCACTTTTACTAATCATTATTGGTGGATTAAACTGGTTGTTAGTTGGTTTATTTCAATGGGATTTAGTAGGCGGACTTTTTGGTGGAATGGATAGCGCAATCGCTCGTATAGTTTATGTAATAGTAGGACTTGCAGCAATTTATTCTATTAGGTTGTTTAAAAAAGTAACATAAGTGTTAAAATTTCATAAGAAAAGCGCAAAGCGCACATCTAGCCCGACGCTACTAGAAGTGTAGAAGTCCACTCAAGCTTGACTCCGACGGTGGAAAGGCCGAATCGAAGACCTGTTTACGAATGAGGTCTTGAAGCGGTGGTGCGAGGCTTTAGCTAAATTTTATGCTCTCAGATCTGTTTAAAAAGGCCAACAAAATTGGAAGGCACTGAAAAACTTAGGTTTTTAATTTCTATCGGTTTTTTAAACAAAAACAGGCCACTTCTTGTTCGATTTTGAACAAGAAGTGGCCTGTTTCTTTGAT
>NZ_ALJG01000193.1 GCF_000286315.1 Paenisporosarcina sp. TG20
CCGCCTGTAACGGAAATTACTAGATCTAAATTCTTTCTTAAAGGACCGGGCGAACTTTGCCCGGTTTTTCTTATTTGCAACGTGTATGTAATATCGCCATTTGCTTTTGATCACGTGAACTTGCAAGTTCATCAATTGTCGAGTGACCATAGGATTCACGAGATTTCTCCGCTAATCGTAAGATTGTTTCATTGTCCATCTGTAGGTTACCTTGAGCTGTCCAACTCTTTTCCATTGTTGGTCCTAAGTGACGCATAAATGATTCCATACCCCCTTGGCCACCACCTAAGTGCATGCCGAGCATCGGGCCAGCTGCTGCCCAACGTAAACCAATAGAATCTTTCACAATTTCATCTACATCTTCCATCGAGACAACACCTTCATCCACTAAACACATGGCTTCACGCAACATGGCAAACTGCAAACGGTTCGCAACAAAACCGAACACTTCTTTTTGAATATGTTGTGGAGATTTACCAAGCGCTCTATAAAACACCAATGTATCCTCAACGGCCTTATTTGAAGTAGAAGTGCCTGGCACCACTTCGACCAATGGCATCACTAGTGGGGGATTGAACGGATGACCTATTAGCATACGGCTCTTGTCTTTCATTAATGCAGAGATATCAGTTGCTTGGATTGTCGAAGAAGAGGACAATAACAGAGTATTTGGTTCTATATATTTTTCTATTTCAGCAAAGAGTTCCTGTTTTAAAGACAATTTTTCAGGTCCGTTCTCTTGGATAACTGCAGCACCTGTAACAGCTACTTGTAACTCTGATGTAAGAGATAATCGAGACTCGAAACCAGTAGCTGGTAAGTCAAGTAAAGCCAGCGTAGAACCAATTGACTGGAAATGTTGATCAGAAACCTCTTGCAAATCAGCTCTTGGGTCATATAATCGTACAGTTAAACCATGTGCTAGAAATAGCGTTGCCCAAGAAAGACCAATTGTGCCTGCTCCAATTACCGCTACTGGATTAAAGCGTTGTAAATCATCATTTATATGTGTCATTGTTCATCCTCCTTGTTCTTTGGTCATACATGTTATTATTATTATTACATAGAAATACGTTTGGGGATGTGGTAGCATGTTTAGTTTTGGTGGAGTACCAGATTGGTTTTATATTCTAGCTATCGTGGTTGTCGTTGCGATTGTTTTAGTTAATGAATGGTGGACGCGATAAAAAAATTATGAAAGGCGGCCTTTACTTATGAACCAAGCACAGGTGGTTATTGTAACAGGAGCTTCGCAAGGGATAGGGCGAGGGATCGCTGAAGCTTATGTAGCTTACGGGGCACAAGTAGTCCTCGCGGATATTAATGAGGAATTGGGAAAAGAAACAAGCGAACAGCTAGTACGTAGTGTCTTTATAAAAACTGATATACGTAGAGAAGAAGACATTAAAAACTTAATGGAACAAACAATAAATAAATTCGGACGTATAGATATTTTAATTAATAACGCTGGGAAGAGTGAATTTAAATCATTATTTGAATTATCGATAACAGAGTGGGACGATGTGATCAATACCAATTTAAGGAGTGTTTTTTTATGCTCCCGTGAAGCAGCTTTGCAAATGAAAAAACAGGACAACGGAGGAGCCATCATAAATATTGCTTCCACCCGAGCAACTATGTCGGAGGCAAATTCAGAAGCTTATAGTGCTACAAAAGGAGGGATAGTTGCAATTACTCATGCGCTTGCCACATCTCTTGGAGAACATAAAATTACTGTTAACTCTATCTCGCCTGGTTGGATTGAAACAGGGGACTATAATGAACTTCGAGATATTGATCACAAACAACATTTGTCTGGCCGGGTAGGAAAACCTTCCGATGTTGCAAAAGCATGCCTCTATTTAACAGACCCCCAAAATGACTTTGTCACAGGCATTAATCTAGTAGTAGATGGTGGGATGACTCGTAAAATGATTTACGAACATTAAGTTAGGTAAGGGGGAACAGCGATGTTTAATTGGAAGGGTGCATCAGGAGTTTGCATAAATGAAGACAATCAACTATTAATGGTACTGCAAGCGGCTCATGGAGAAGAACCCAAATGGACTGTTCCTTCAGGTGGACTTGAAGACAACGAAACTTTTGAACAATGTTGTGTTCGCGAATTCGAGGAAGAAACAGGATTGAAAGTGGAAGTCATATCTAAACTTCAAGATAAAAGTGGGTCCAATAATGAATATAAAATAACATACGAGTTGCAGTACTTTCGAGTGAAAGTATTAAGTGGAGAGTTAACGGTGCAAGATCCTGATGAATTCATTTTAGATATCGCTTGGAAGTCTCTAGAAGAACTAGAACAATTAGATATGAGCTATCCAAAAGATTTACTATTCTTTAGAGATTTACTGGCAATATAAAATAAAAATATCGGCCGACTTTTATACAAAAATCACTATGTTTAGTTGGCAATAATGAGATTAGAAAATTAAAAATAAAATTATTTTTAATGGAAACGTTTACAGTGACTATAGCATGTTGACAATTATCTGAATTTTGTTATTCTTAATGAAATTCAATACTTATTAAAATATGTTGATGAAGATAAGCCTTATGAAATTGAAATCTCTAGAGAGCTGATGGGTGGTGAAAATCAGCGATTTCTACATAATGTAGCACTTTTGAATAGATGAGTTGAAACCAATCTTGTAAGCTCATTCGCTTCATGCACGTTAAGCATGTTAACCAATGAGGCTACCGCTCTGTTAAAAGGGTAGCAAAAAAGGGTGGTACCGCGTAAGTTACAAACTTTTCGCCCCTTACACTAGTAAGGGGAGGAAGGTTTTTTTTTATATTTAAAAAATTTAAAAACGAGAGGAGAATGACAATGTTAGCTGATCAACAAATTTTGAGAATTCCAGGACCGAGCCCTATTCCACCGAGTGTACAACGTGCAATGACTCAACCTATGATTGGACATCGAGGACAAAATACATCCGATATGCTGAAGAAAATAGGACCAAAATTGAAGGCGATTTTTGGGACTTCACAAGAAGTAGCCATCATAACAGGAAGCGGGACAGCTGGTTTAGAAGCTGCTGTAGTAAACGTGGTTAAGCCAGGTGATGAGGTTTTAGTTATAGTCACAGGCGCTTTTGGCGACCGTTTTACAAAAATTTGCGGAGCATACCAGATTCACTATCAAAGAATTGATGTTGAATGGGGCAAAGCGTTAAACCCTGCTGCTATTAAAGATTATGTTCAAGAACATCCAGAGATAAAAGCTATTTTCTCTACATATTGTGAAACTTCAACCGGGATATTGAATCCTATTAAAGAATTATGTGAAGCTGTTCGACAAGTAAGTGATGCATTGATTATTGTAGACGGGGTTTCGTGCGTTGGCGGTGTAGACACTCAGATGGATGAGTGGGGAGTTGATGTCATGGTTACAGGCTCTCAAAAAGCATTCATGCTTCCTGCGGGATTAACTTTTGTAGCTGCCAGTGAAAGAGCGTGGAAGGTAATCGAGCAAAATGACCAACCTCGTTTTTACTTGGACTTAAAAAAATATCGTGACAATTTAATAAAAGATACTACACCTTTTACACCTGCATTGTCTTTATTATTCGGGCTTGAGCAAGTTCTTAATTTAATAGATGAAGAAGGACTAGAAGAAGTTTATAAAAGACATACATTGATGATGGAGATGACACGCGCAGCTTTCCATGCATTGGAAATTCCTTTATTGACGAGTGATGCTGATAGTTCTCCTACTGTCACAGCTGTAAAACCGGATGATTTTGATGCAGAGGAATTCCGAAAAGTATTGAAAAAAGAATTTGGTTTATCAATTGCAGGAGGACAGCAGCATTTAACAGGCAAAATAGTTCGAATCGGACATATGGGTTATTGTTCTCCAGCGGATGTTCTTCAAATTATAAGCATGGTGGAAATCGGCTTACAGATGATTGGAAAAGAGATTGTGTTAGGCAAGGGAACGGCTGCTGCTCAAAAAATTTACTTAAATCAAGGAGTGTTAGTCTAAAATGGCTTTTAATATACTAATTAGTGACCCCTTAAGTGAAGAAGGAATCTATCCGCTAAGACAGGCAGAGGGAATGAATATTGTTATCGAAACGGATTGGTCACCAGAGGAACTGGCAAATCGTATAGGTGAATTTGATGCTTTGCTGGTGCGAAGCCAAACGCAAGTTACTGCTGCCATTATTGCCAAAGCAACCAACTTGAAAATAATAGGCCGCGCGGGTGTTGGTGTAGATAATATCGATTTAAATGCAGCTACGGAAAAAGGAATTATCGTCGTCAATGCACCTGATGGAAATACAAACTCTGCTGCTGAACATACGATAGCTATGCTCATGTCGCTTGCAAGAAAAATTCCACAAGCGTTTCATGCCTTGAAAAATAATAAATGGGATCGTAAGACGTATGTAGGAGTTGAATTGAAAAACAAAACTCTTGGCGTAATAGGTCTTGGTAGAATCGGTGCTGAAGTAGCAGCTAGGGCGCAAGGGCAAAGAATGAATGTAATAGCCTATGATCCTTTTTTGACTGCTGAAAAAGCGTTGAAGATGGGCATTGACTTTGGATCAGTTGAAGATGTGCTTCGAAGAGCAGATTTTATTACTGTTCATACTCCTTTAATGAAAGAAACAAAGCATTTGATTAATGCTGATGCTTTTAAGATGATGAAAGACGGTGTCCAAATTATTAACTGTGCTAGAGGAGGCATTATTGATGAGGAAGCATTATATAATGCCATTGTTTCTAAAAAAGTCGCTGGAGCAGCATTAGATGTTTTTGAACAAGAACCAGCTGTTAATCATAAGCTTCTTACACTTCCAGAAGTGATAGCTACTCCTCACTTAGGAGCAAGTACAATTGAAGCACAGGAAAGTGTAGCGGTCGACGTAAGTCAAGATGTTGTCAATTTCTTAAATGGGGGACTAGTTCGTAATCCTGTAAATCTTCCATCCGTTTCAAAAGAAATCATGTTAAGAATAGAACCTTACTTTAATCTATCTGAGAAATTAGGGGCATTCCTAATGGCATTAACAAATGACGTAATTGAAGAGGTTAATATTCATTATTCTGGTGATTTAGCTGAGTTTGAAGTCAGTCCATTAACTCGGAACACGTTAAAAGGAATGTTAAAACGTAATTTAGGGGATCATGTAAATGAAGTGAATGCGAAGTTCTTTGCGGATCGTATTGGTATACAAGTTAATGAACACAAATCATCTGCTTCAAAAGGATTCACCAATCTATTGACAGTGGAAGTGAAGACTTCAAGGGGCACGAGAACAGTATCTGGTACATTATTAAATGGCTTGGGCGCTCGCATCGTTAAAGTAGATAACTATCTTATAGATGTTGTTCCTGCAGGACATATCGTATTTATTAAACACACAGATCAACCTGGTGCAATTGGTCGCGTTGGTACATTGCTGGCAAAAGAGAATATCAATATTGCCACAATGCAAGTAGGTCGCTCTACTCTCGGCGGTGATGCAATTATGATGTTAACAATCGACAAACACATTGAGAATATTGAAATTGGACTGTTAAAAGAGCTCGAAGACATTAATGACGTTACAGCAATTGATTTATAGGTTTATGTAACAAAAAAGGAATGAAATTTTAAAATTTTGCTCTACTGAGGTTTCCGGGTAGAATAAGTGCTCTAGAATGGCGGGTAAAGTGACGAATATCACTTCACCCGCCATTTTTTTGAATACTAGTAAATGCCAGGTTCCTATTGCAAGAATGTATAAAATTTGGATGTAACATAAATCCAGTTCATGGTGTTTTTATTATATGGATTCTAACATGCTAAGACGGATTTTATTTGGTTACACGCTCGCTAATACGATTTAAAGTTAAGGTTTTAGTCTAGCCCCCATTTTTCGGACAGTGTAGAATTGTACGTTAGATAGCTACTGATTTTTAATAGGATATCGGCGACAAATAACCCAGACTCTTTTGGCTGCGATTTTCATTGAAATAAGTGATGTATTTGAGTAAATCTTCCTTTACCTGTCAGCTGTATCAATGTCATATAAATGCGGATACCCGGTCTTTAAGTGTGACAAAAAGCTTTCGATAACTGCATTTACAAGTAACCCGTTGATTTCCGTTCCAGGCGGACGCGTTCCGCCTGCATGGCTTCAGCCGCTTCCCTTGCTACGCAACCTATAGCACAAAGTATGCGTACCTTGAAATTTTCAGTAATTCTGCAAGTGCATTAACCTCAGTCCAGGGTCTTCAGCTCATGCTATTCCGGCTGGAGTCGCCGCCTTTTACTACAATCAACTAGTGTATTTCTACATCGAAAAATTCCTTCTATCTAAAAAATCATCTTGTTGAGGTATACTAAAAAAAGTAGATGCAGGTGGTGTTCCTCGTTATTCTCAACCAAGAAACCCTTCTTCTAAGTCCGGACATGGCGATTTATGAATTTGTCGTGCCAAAAGATAATATGCTTCGCCAAATGAATGAACTTGTCGGTTTTTCCTTTATTCTAGAAGAATTAAAATAAAATACTGTTTAGATAACGGTCGAAATGCGATTCCGCCTATCCGTATATTCAAATAACTATTATTAAAAGCTATTCACGATGTATCCGATGTGGACTTAGTTGAGCGTTCCAAATACAATATGTCCTTTAAATACTTTATGGCGCCGGAAGATGACGTCATCGGTCCAAGTTCACTGACAAAAGTTCGTCGACTGCGTCTAAAATATGTCGGTCTATTAGATATGGTTTTTGATCTCCAAATTGCTAAGAAATTTTTTGAGAGGTGCAAAATTTGAAATATTCTAGTATATATCTATTAGGCACTTAAAATTACAATTCGTCTTACGGTAAACCTTTCCATGCATTTAGAGAGGCCGTATATTATAATGAAAGTAAATTATTAATCACAATTATAAAAGCTTACTTTTATGAACTATAATTACCGGAAGAAATCACCGTCAAACAACGTTAGCTGGACAACTTTTGGGTTTGAAAATAAAGATGATACGATTTAATGAAAAAACAATCTTACCTAATGGAAGTGATCCGATGATTACCATCAAAATTCCACAAGAAGCTATTGCAATTGTCGGCACCTCAAGTAAAGGCGATCAATCCAAGTGGTGTATCGGTAATAAGTGGGTAAAACAAAATTCAAGAGGTTACGAGGATTTGGCAGAAATTCTTGCCTCCCTTATCTTAGAATGCTCGACATTTTCTAAATCAGAATATGTATCGTATTTCCCCTGCCAGATTGAGTTACCAAATGGGGAACTTGCGCAAGGCTGCTATTCACTGGATTTTAGGGGGACAAAACAGGAAGTTACGCTAGAACGTTTATTTGAAGCGAACTTCTCCTCGACAGACAAGATTTTAAACAATGCAACTCTCTCTACTGAAGCGAAGTTCCAGGCATTAATGCAAAAAGTCCAAGAGTACACAGGACTTAATGTTTCAAATGAAATGACCCGTTTATTCGCGTTTGATGCATTGATACTCAATGAGGATCGTCACACAAATAACATTCTCTTTTTATATGACCCCATCCAGAAAACGTGGGAGTTTGCACCCATTTTTGATCATGGACTTAGCCTTCTATCGGATGTAAAAGACTATCCGCTCGGGAAACCATTAACAATATTAATGCGTAAGGTAAAAGCAAAGCCATTAAACACCTCATTTTCTAAACAACTTGCTCTATATACGGGAGAGCCTTTTATCAGAAAAGATGAACTGATCCGAAAGTTGGAAGCTTCTTCTATAGAGCTTGGCCGTGCGAAAAAAGTCCTTTATTCACAGATTCAAGACCCTAGATTTCAGTATTTATTTAGTGAAGGAAGTGAAAAAAGTGATTGATTATATTAAGTTTGATGTGATGTGGATGGATGAAGTCATTGCATCAGTTGATTTACGTCCCGCAAATGGTGGAACCCCCTATGTCATTAACTATATAGAAGATTTTAATAAACAATTTTCCCCTCTGATGGAGGGACATATTACATTAGATGAGCTGGAAAACTGGCTGAAGTGGCGTACATTTCCCTCTACACGTGTAAATGCGAAGGAATTGCTTGAAGCAATAGGCATGCAAGCGTATAACCGATGGGGCATTGTCCATCATACACATGGTGTCATGGCAGATGATGAGATTTGGCTACGCTTTAAAGGTGAAACACTGACGCATAGAGATATATGTCTAAGAAAAGACCTGTACTATCCAAATAGTGATTCAGAGGAACAAGTAGGAATATAGGATAACTGCATTGGCCACACTTGTGCTGTGATAAAACAGAGTAGAAAAACGTGGTGGACCATTTGTTAGAAGAAAGCGGAGATTTAAAGTAAAGAAAGTTTTATTGGATAGATAATTGAGTGAAACTGACGGGCGACTTGTTTACACATAAGATTGAGGAAATCAATTCGGAAGATTTTATGAATATGAATATAACATCAATTATTTAGTATTTTTCCAAGCGTGTTGATTATCCACA
>NZ_ALJG01000194.1 GCF_000286315.1 Paenisporosarcina sp. TG20
TGATTAATCAGTTGTTGGATTTTTTATATTAGAAAACACCGGACAAATTACGCCCGATTCTTTAAGAAATCACACAGTATCAACTTTTTTCCGGTATGATTTCAGTTACAACGTACTTTCATGTTTCGAATCTAGCGTGCGCTGCAAAGACATGCGGACGCTTTCCATTGGCGGTCCGTGAGACTCCTCGTCGCCTTTCACTTACTCATTCTCCTTATAAAAATCAACAGTGAGAACAAGATATTTTTAAAAATAAATAAATAAAATTGTTCTAACTTGTAAAAATGAGCGACAAGCAACTCGTCCTAAGACAAGAACTTTGTGCGAATAGAGAATTGTTCTTATTCAATATATTTGGAATGGAATTAAATAGTTTTGTTTTTCTGTTGGTAAGAAGTCATTAATTATGTCTGTTTCAATACATAGTCGACTTCTTTTAATGAGACGACTTTTACTCTATATAGCTACTGAAATAATTTTTATCGTTCATATCGGGAGTTCTATCGGTCAAATTGAGGCTTCTATCAGTCAAACTTGGGGTTCTATCAGTCAAACTGTGCGTTTTATCAGTCAAACACGTCTCATAGACAAGTTAACTTGTTGCAACATGTCTTCGTTAAACAGGAAATTTATATAAATATTCTCTACCTATCGAATAGTCATGTACACTGAAGTACTCAAAATAAAAATACGACCACTTTATAAAAAAGTGGTCGTTAAATGATTACATAACACGTTTAAACATCTTTTCAATCTCATAAGTTGAGAAATGAACAATCACGGGACGTCCATGCGGGCACGTAAATGGATGTTCAGCTTGTTTTAAGTCTATTAAGAGCTTGGACATATCATCTTTAGTCAAATAGTGATTCGCCTTAATCGAGCGTTTGCAACTCATCATTATAGCTGCCTCTTCTCGTAACTTCTTAACATCTGTTTTTCGATTGTTTAATACTTGTTCAATTAGTTCTTTGATAATCTCTTCTTCAAAACCATTTGGAAACCATACTGGATGTTCGCGTACAATAAATGTCGTAGGGCCAAACTCTTCAAGAAATATTCCTATTTCTTCAAGTTTATCTGTATATTCCTTTAAGCGTAAAGCCTCGTCCGCAGAATAATGCATTGATAAAGGAATAAGCAGTGATTGTCTTTCTATTGCTTGTACGTCCCCCACTTTTTCACGGAAAAATTCATACTTTATCCGCTCTTGGGCTGCATGCTGATCAATTAAGTAAAAACCATCAACACTTTGGGCAACTATATACGTACCATGGATCTGTCCAACGATATCGAGTTCAGGGAATGCTTCTTTTGTCGAGATCGCTTGCATGTTTTCAATTGTAGGAACAAATGTTTCTTGATGTTCATATGGTTCTTTTACCATGGCTGTTTCGGAAGTTTTATTGAATGTTGCTATTGGGGGTGACTCTGATGGTGATTTTGTTGTTGGTTGGCTTGAATTTGATTTCCACAAATCCATTTGCTCACTAGGTGTAATGATTTTTTTTGGTTTTTCTGCTATTTCTGGTGCCCTCATAACCGATCGAAGACTCTGTCGAATCGTTTCTTCGACTAGTTGCTGTAATTCTTTTTCTTTACTTAATCGTATTTGTTGCTTGGATGGATGTACGTTTACATCCGTCAAGTATGGATCCGCTTCGATATGTAAAATAACAAGTGGGTATCTACCAATCGGCAAAAAGGTATGGTACGCATTGACAATCGATTGTTGAATACCATAATGCTTAACCCAACGACCGTTAACTAGAAGCGTAATATAATTTTTTGATGCACGTGTGATTTCTGGTAATGATACATACCCATGAATTCTATAGTCAGCTGACTCTCCACTAAAAGCAATCATTTTTTTAGCAATTGATAGGCCATAGATTGCTGCGATGACTTGTTGTAGGTCATCACGCCCATTTGTGTGAAGTAACACCTGATCTCCATGTGATAATTTGAAGGCAATGGAGGGATTACATAGAGCTAGCCTATTCAGTAAATCAATCGTGTGACCTAGTTCCGTTTGAATAGTTTTCATGTATTTTAAACGAGCTGGTGTATTAAAAAACAACTGAGCTACCTTGATATCCGTGCCTTTACGGAGTGCTCCAGCTTGTTGTTTTTTTACATGACTTCCTTCAAGAACTAAGCTTGTGCCAGATGAAACACCATCCGAAGTCCATAATGATACTTTGGATACAGAAGCAATACTTGCTAGTGCTTCCCCTCGGAAACCAAGTGTTCGAATACGAAAAAGATCATGTTCATTTGAAATTTTGCTAGTTGCATGCCTTGAAAATGAAAGCATTGCATCTTCTTCATCCATCCCACTACCATTATCTGTTACTTGAATGACTTGCAGTCCCGCTTCTTCTAAATTCACATCAATCGAGGTACTACCTGCATCAATTGCATTTTCTACGAGTTCTTTTACAACAGAAGCAGGCCGTTCAACAACTTCACCGGCAGCTATTTTATTCGATAAAGTTTCATCCATTAAGTATATATGTCCCATATGAACGACTCCTTTCTCACTCGTTTACTTGCCTATTTTTTGCTGCAAATCATATAAAAATTGAAGAGCGTTCATTGGTGTTGTTCCGGTTATATCAAGTTCACGAATGGTGGATAACACTTCAGCTTGGTTTGACTCCTCTTTTGAAATTTTTTCAGATTTATGTTTAATTTCTTGGAAGAAAGTCAATTGTTCATTTACTGTAGAATTTTGTTCCTGACTATCATGTTTTTTTGTTTTCTCAAGCTCTTCTAGAATTTCTCTTGCCCTTATCAGTATAGGTTCTGGTAACTGTGCAAGTTGTGCCACGTGAATACCGTAACTCTTATCAGCTGGACCATTTTTTACTTTATGTAAAAAAACAACTTTGCCGTTTTGTTCCACAGCTGCTACATGTATATTTCTTAGTTTATCTAAGTGATTTTCTAGTTGTGTTAATTCATGGTAATGAGTTGAAAATAATGTATTGGCACGAATTTCTGTATGAATGTATTCCATCATCGCTTGTGCCAATGCCATCCCGTCATATGTCGATGTTCCTCGACCAATTTCATCGAATAATAATAAACTACGTTCAGTTGCATGAGTTATGGCATATGTTGATTCTAGCATCTCTACCATGAATGTACTTTGCCCTGCTGCCAAATCATCTGCTGCGCCTATGCGCGTGAAAATTTGATCAGTAACAGGTAGCAAGGCCTCTTCTGCCGGAACATAACAACCCATTTGCCCCATAATCACGGTAATTGCCACTTGTCGCATAAATGTGCTTTTACCTGACATATTAGGACCCGTAATTAACAACATATTTTGTTCGGAGGTAAAAACACAATCATTTGGTACATAATGCTGATTGTTCATCATTTTTTCAACTACAGGGTGGCGTCCATTGACTATTGTTAATTCTGTTCCATCATGGAAGGTTGGTTTAGTTAGTCGGTAATGGTCTGTTACTTCAGCAAAACTTGAAAACACATCTAGTTCACTTACTTTAGAAGCAAGAAGCTGAACTTGTGGAATAAATTGTTTTACTTTTTCTCGTAGTTCAATTAATAGAGAATACTCTAAAGCTAAACTTTCTTCTTCAGCTGTTAGAATTAGTGATTCCTTTTCCTTTAACTCGTCCGTTATATAACGTTCCGCATTAGCTAAGGTTTGTTTCCTTTCATAGCGCGTCAGGTCAGCTAAGTGAATGTTGGATTTAGTGATTTCAATATAGTAGCCAAATATCCGATTATATCCGATTTTGAGACCTTTAATTCCTGTTCGTTCTCTTTCTTTCAGTTCTAAAGCAGCAATCCAATCCTTGCCGTTTTTCTTTGCATAACGAAGTTCATCTAATCGCGTATTAAAACCGTCGCTAATGATATCCCCGTCTTTCACAGAAAGTGGTGGATGTTCTGCAATTGCCTCTTGAAGTAAAGTCAATAGTTCCGTACACTCGTCCAAATGAGTTGCCGCTTTTATTAATGCAGACTTTGTACTGTCTTTTAATTGATTTTTAATTTGCGGAATTTGTTGCAGCGATTGTCTTAACTGACTTAAATCCCGTCCATTTGCAGTGCCAAAGGAAATACGACCAATTAGTCGTTCCAAATCATACACTTCTTTTAAAGTTTCTCTAATGTCCGCACGAATGAAATATGCCTCAAGCAATTCTGTCACAATTTCAAGTCTTGCTTCTATTTTCAAACGATTTGCTAATGGTTGATGTAGCCACTGCTTTAATTTCCGCCCACCCATTGCCGTCATAGTTTCATCTAGCAACCAATACAAGGTTCCTTTTTGGTCTCCACCTCTAATTGATTGAATCAACTCTAAGTTTCGTTTTGAATGAAAATCAATCGTCAAAAGTTCTTCACGCTCTTGAAATTTGAAGGCTTGAATGTGATCCAACGACTGTTTTTGAGTTCGAAGCAAATAATTGACAAGACGTCGACAAGCTCCGTGAACTTCTTTCGGACTTTGTTCGACAAACGTTTCTTGGGACTCTAGCTTAGTTTCTTCTATTGACAATAGAATGGAATTTGCTTCAGCTAAATCTGATAGAACAACAAATAGTTGTTCTGATACAACGAGTTCTTTGATAGATAATGTTTGTAATTCTTGTATTAGATTCTTCTCAGTTCCTATTAAAATAGTACTTGTTCCTTCGCCAGTAGATAAATCTAAATAAACATAAGCATAACGGCTTTCATCAATTTCTTCTGCTGAAGCGATAAAATGATTACTTTTTCCGTCCATGCTTTTACTCTCAGTTATTGTACCTGGTGTAATTAAACGTACAACCTCTCGCTTAACTACTCCTATAGCTAGTTTAGGATCTTCTGTTTGTTCACAAATCGCTACTCTATGTCCTTTTTGAATTAGCGTTTCTATGTAATTTTGTGCGGCGTGATGTGGAACACCACACATTGGAATACGTTCTGCACTTCCCCCTGCACGACTAGTCAATGTGATTTCAAGAATTTGAGATGCTCGAATGGCGTCCTCAAAAAACAGTTCATAAAAATCTCCCAAACGAAAAAATAAAAATGCATCAGTATACTCTGACTTTACTTGCAAGTATTGTTGAATCATAGGTGTATAGGTAGTAGTCATGTCAAAACCTCTTTCAAATAATAGCTATTCTTTTATTATACCAAAAAAAAAGCCGGATTTCTTATCCGGCTTAAGATGAAGAGGATGAATCAGTAAATTCTTCAAATGAAGATGTAGAAGATGATGAAGATGAACTTTCATCTTTATACGACCACTCTTCTTCGTAGTCTAAAGGTTGAACTTCAATACATACAGTCGTTTCACCGACTATATCTGCATGCAATTCTCTTTCTACTGTCACTTTAAATTGTTCTCCATTCGGCGTGATAATAGCCTCTGTGCAATTTGGTTGTTGAATTACACGAATATGAATTTCTTCAGCGCCTAGCGATTCTTCATCTCGATAATACAGTTTAATTCTTTCTTTGTAAGGTATCGACTCAGAGAAAACAGAGGTTTTAGAATGCTCGTGGTGAGCATACCATACATTAATATCATATTTTCCTGTCACCTCAACAAATTTCCCATTCTTTCTCGCTTGATGTGTGTGGTTAATAACCCAACACCCTAAGATACTAGATGGGTTATTTGGCGGACGTAATGTGTTACAAACTTCATCTCTTTTTTTCCCTTTTGCCACAACTGCTTTTGTCACGATTTGACGGACATTTTTCAAAGCCATCCTCCTTCGCTCGATTCCTTTTCATCATATGCAGGTTGTGCCCATAAGGTGAAAAGAAAGTACAAAGATACTTGAAAGCTCAATAATCGCTATCGAGTTAAATGTACGGACCGCTATCTATATGAAAATAAAAAACCTGTTTCCCAAAATATCAGGAAACAGTTTAAATACGTGACTTTTATCAGCTAACCGGCTTACCACTTTGAACTTTAGAACCTGTTTCTCCACGAAGTAAGTCGCCTTCAGTAGATTCAATAATTTGAGTTGTTACCTGATTGGAAATTGCGTTTGCCACTAGTTGAAGTAATTCATTTACTTCACCTTGCGATTGCTTAAACTCTTGAACAATTGGAATTTCATCAATTTCTTCTTCAATTTTTTCAATTTTACCTTCAATTAGCGACAAAGCTTTTTCTTTTCCGTAATGTTGGAAATTTACTGCTTGTTTTTGAAGACTTTTTAAACTTGCAATTTTTTCGCGTATTTTTTGATTTTCATTAATTTGAGCTTCTGCTCTCTTGAAAAAGTCAACTTCATCTGTGTGTGAAATCATATCTGCAATTTCTTTTGCTTTTTGAATAATATCATCTTTAGTATAGTTTGTTGTCATGTGACACCCACTTCTTGGCCAGCGAGGACTTCAATAAATTCGCCTCCTAATGACCATGTTTTTGTATTTGTAATTTTTACTCGTGCAATTTTTCCAATTATTTCTTTAGGACCTGTGAAATTAACAAGCTTACTAGTTCTTGTATATCCAGCTAAGACGTCTTTATTCTTCTTGCTTTCACCTTCGACTAACACTTCTACAATTTGGCCTTCGTAAGCGTCCATTGCTTTTGCAGATAATTCATTAACAAGATTATTTAAACGTTGTAAACGTTCCTTTTTCACTTCCATTGGAATATTGTCTTCCATTCTCGCTGCAGGCGTTCCTTCACGTGGAGAATAAATATACGTATAAGCTAATTCGAATCCGACTTCTTCATATAAAGACATGGTTTCTTCAAACTGCTCGTCCGTTTCATTTGGAAAACCTACAATGATATCTGTGGTTAATGCTGCATCAGGTAATGCTTTTCTAATTTTATGAACTAATTCTAAATATTGTTCTCGGCTATATTTGCGCGCCATCAGTTTTAGCATACTAGTCGATCCTGATTGAACAGGTAAGTGAATATGTTCTACTAAATTACCTCGTTTTGCGAGAACTTCAATTAAATGATCATCAAAATCACGTGGATGGCTAGTAGTAAAGCGAATTCTAGGGATATCGATTTGTCGAAGATCGTTCATTAAATCACCTAAACGATACGAAAGATCCGTAAAATCTTTCCCATATGCATTTACATTTTGGCCTAATAATGTGACTTCTTTATATCCTTGTGCTGCTAAGTGTCTTATTTCTTGAATGATGTCTTCCGGTCTGCGGCTCCGTTCCTTTCCGCGTGTATACGGGACGATGCAATACGTGCAAAACTTATCGCATCCGTACATGATGTTGACCCATGCTTTAATTTTACCATGTCGAACTTTTGGTAAATTTTCAATCACGTCACCTTCTTTTGACCAAACTTCTATAACCATCTCTTTTGACAGATATGCTTCATTTAAAATTTCCGGTAATCGATGAATATTATGTGTACCAAAAATCATGTCAACTTGATTATAAGTTTTTAAAATTTTGTTTACAACAGATTCCTCTTGAGACATACATCCACATACCCCGATTAATACATCTGGATTGTCGCGTTTTATATTTTTATAGTGACCAAGTTCTCCAAATACTTTATTTTCGGCATTTTCTCTTATCGCACATGTGTTTAGTAAAATGACATTTGCTTCTTTTACATCTTCAGTTGGAGTGTAACCTAGTTGCAAGAAAATACCTGCCATTACTTCTGTATCATGCTCATTCATTTGACAACCGAATGTGCGAATAAAGAACTTACGTGTGTCACCCATATTTAAAAATTTAGGATCAATCTCAAAATCTTTATGATAATTTATCTCTTCTTTCCCACGTTTCTTTGCTTCTTTTAAGGAAGGGGGAACGTAAACAGATTCGAAGTAAAGACTATAATCTTTTGCATCTTTATTTTTCTTTTCTCCTACTTGCGAGCTATGTAAGCGTTGTTCTTCATTCATAAAAAAACCCCTTTCACCGGATTCATCATAACTAGAGAAAACCTAATTACTCTATTATACTGAAGAGTAAGGGATTACTACAAGGTGCTAGCCTAAATTGTCGTTGTTTCGACAAAAAAATCTATATTTTTTCACTTTCATTAATCTTTGCCTATTAATGTGTTCTTCAAGTTAAGGATTCACATCATGGATTGGAAACCCTTCAATTCAATCGGATTTATTGATTTTATAGAAACATAAGCCACCATCTACCATGAAAAGTGATCCTCAATCAAAAAAGAGATAATAGTAAAGCCCTTCAAAAAAATAAATATTGAAGGGTATACTTTAATATTGTCTTTTTGTCTACAAGTGTTTTCATACAAAGTATATAAATTTAGTGAACCATGAACCCAGTATTCCCGGTATTATAAGGAGTAGATTCTAGTATGATACCGCTGATTTGCAGTCCAGGCGGACGCTCGCGGACCGTCCGCCTGTTTCTGCATCGCTACGCTAGCTTCGAAACATGAAAGTGCGTTGCAACGGAAATCAACAGATCTAAATAGAAGGCTGTCTTATCCTTTAAACTGATACTTAAATCATCTGTACTTTCTTAAAGGACCGGGCGTACTTTGCCCGGGTTTTCTCACAAGATAAGAAAGTATATGAAATGGATGTGCCACGAACTCAGTGTTCATGGTGTTTT
>NZ_ALJG01000195.1 GCF_000286315.1 Paenisporosarcina sp. TG20
CGCATTGCGCTACAATCAAACGCCACCTTTCTAAAATAAACGGTAATTAATATAAAAACCAATTAAGTGTTCCGTGTTTATAATCGAATTAAGGTGTTATGAAATTGACTCAACACTATAGTAATAGATTAAGAATATGCACGACTTGACCTTTAAAAATACATAAAGGGGTGGGATTATGAATATCACTCAACTTCAATATCTTGTTGATGTGGGAGAATTAGGTTCTTTCACTGAGGCAGCCAAAAAAAGTCGTATGACAGTTCCGACTATCAGCATATCGATTAGCCAACTAGAAATAGAATTGGATGTTGTACTATTTTCTCGCTCAAGAAAAGGGGTTGTACCCACAAATGAAGGAAAGAAAGTCATACAACATGCAATATCAATACTTAAGTCTGTTGACAAAATGAAGGACGACATATCATTTTCCAAAGATATAATACATGGCAATATCGTTATTGCCACTATTCCTGGCATGGTTCCAAAGATAATAGATACGACATTAGAACTTCAAAAAAGTTATCGTCATGTGAATGTTCAAATGTTGGAGGTGGATTCATCTGTAGTAGTTAAACAAGTAAAAAATGGTCATGCTGATATTGGTTTTCTCTCAACAACGACGAATAACCATGATCCAGCACTCACTTGGCAATCAATAGTTAAAGATGAAGCATTACTCGTTGTAAATAAAAATTCAGCATTACGGTTTTACAAAAGTATATCCGGAGATGAAATAAAAAATGAAACCTTTGTTTTATATAATGATCCTGCTATAAAAATGATTGCCGAAAACTTATTCTTAAGAGAAGAAACTAATAGAGTGGCTTTAATCTCAAACAACGTAGAGGCACTTTACCGAATGGTGAATAAAGGAAACGCCATAACCATCGCAACAGAATATATTATTGAGTCACTCCCCCCACGAATTAGAGATGAAATAATTACGATTTCCATTAAAGAAATTACAAGCATTCCAAATTATCTTTGGAGAATAACCAGAAAGAATGAAAATTCATCGGCAATAATAGACAAGTTTACAGATCAACTTTTAACACAGTTGTTAATGATAAAGTGATATGCAGTAGCAACTTTATCATCTAACCAAAAAGGACCCGGGTTTACTTAAGCCGTTCTTTTTTGGATCACTTTTTCTTCCTTATAAACCCAAATAGACACCCAATTAGCTAGTCAATTGGATGTCTATTTTTCATTGAAATATCAAGGTTTGTATTGATTTTACCTTTAAAATAATCATACTATTGACAGGTCGATTATTGCTATTACAATTGTGATTGTAAAATGATTATTTTGTTGTCTAATTGGTAGTATAAAAGCAGTGATAATCATTGACTAAAATCAAACCGAAAAGGTTGGATAACAAACCTGTAAACTGGGAAATGTCGGAGCTTTCCCGCATCATTGTTAATCATTTTGCGGACTATAGCGATCGAGCAGAAGAAATCGTGGGATCATTATAGGCTATGTAAAAGTTATTGGTAATTGTATAAATAAATGGAAATGTTTCTCCAAGCGCATTTATTTATGTTTTTTTACTAAAGTTAGTAATAGGTAAGCGTTTGAAGTTATCTCCGACTTTTCCCATACTCCGCACGGAACATGACCATCCAACATCCTAGAACAAGGGGCAGGTAAAAGCGTTAATGACGCAACGAACGCTTTTATTTTGTGAATAACCAACCCACAATTAGAAGGAGTCCTGTAATTACCCAAACCCCAAATTGGATTTTTGCAGATTTTTTACTTTCCATATTTTTTGTTATAAAAGCAAGGATAATTCCAATAATAATAGGAATCGATAAGATCCAGATTGATAGTTCCATTTTTTTCCCCCTTACAGTTTCCCGTCATTCCGCGTTCCATCTAACGATTTGTACTAAACTATAAGTTCCTCGTTACCCTTAGACAAATTTTCTCCTAAGAGTTCACACCTATTGAGGTCATACAAAGTCTTATGGGGCATGAGAAAAGTGAATCCACAAGGTATATGCTCAATTAAGTGGAAGGTTAAGGAAAGAGTATTATCAGAAGTATTTCTAAACGTAGAAGGAGCAACGTCTTAAAAGACGATGCTCCATTTGACTAAAAGCACCTCGTTACTTTAAATACAATAATTCACAAAATAGATTATGTTGAAAAAATCATGTCACCTAAACCTTTAGGTTCCTTATTAGTAATTCTTATTTCTATAACTGGTCCCGTTTTAATAGAAATGAACAAGTCATCAAGTTCTAGAACAATTGAAGATAAGATTTCACTATGAATATCCTTAAAACCGTATCCAATTACCTTTTTAATTAAATTATGTTGAACCGAAAAACTAGAACCCATTATAACGTGTTTCTGAAGAGGGTTATCTATTAGTTCGTATTCAATTGGTTCTGGGGTTTCTTGTTCTTTAAGTAGCAGTATGTCTTCTCCTGTGTTGTCCTCAGTCCAGTCAATTTTCCAATATTTTATGTCAGATGAATTGTTTTTTCTAATGTATAATAACGGTTCAACAGAGTGAAGGACAAGTTCTTTATTTACGTGGTATGTATCAAGCTTATTCGCAAAAATCCCTTCTAATAAATAACCTTTAACTGTCATAAATCTCTCCCATACTTGGTTCACATTACTCTACTCCCTTCTTTTACTATTCAGCTGCTTAAGTTCATTAAGAAAAAGAGTTTCATACGCAGCCCAAGGATCTTCAACTCAAGCTACCCGTTAGCTTAATAGTTTTCAATTCTTTTTTGTTCTTGTTCTAATAAGTATTTATATTTATTATGCTTTTCTTTATCGTTTAAGTGTTTTGCAAAATACCTTGCTTTATAAAATTTATTTAAAGAATTATGTTCTCTTTCAACCTCATTGAATGCTGTTTGTAAATCAGTATTTTCTTTGAGCCATTCTAATCCATCAATCAAAAAAGATTGTTTAATATCAATTATTACTTCCTCTATATTCGAGCCATCAGGTTCAATCCACCAAATGTCTTTTCGTTCTTTTTCAGCAAGATTTTCAAAATGATTGGTGTAATTTGATTGGTCAATGTTACAGTGCAACTGTTTTTCAATCTGGCATTGATAAGGGGCGGGCTGTAATTCACCTTTCTTTCCAATTTTTATTTCGCTATGTTTTGGTGGAACAAAATCATAATATATTCCTAAATCTACATGGATAGACATAGGAGACCATCCTGTTACATCTGAAAAATACTTTCCAACAGCAACTATTTCTAATACCCATATGCAATGGTCAATCCAAGCCCAATTATGCCTTGTATTAACTTTATTAAAACCATTTTCTTTTAAAGTAGAAGATAATATTTTTCTAATTACTTTATTTATTTCAGGAGAACCTATCACAAATAATGCACCTCGTAAATTATCTATTTAACCTATATTTTAAACATATTTCTTCTTCACCATAACTGCTGCGTTGCTTCAACAAACACAAGGCTTTACCTCTTCTTGAAGTAAAGCACCCGTAAGTTGAAGATAAATTACTGTATTTGGCTCCACATTTTAGAAAAAACATCTTCATCCATTTTAAAATACACACCCATAAATCCATAATAGATATTACCTTCTTTAAGAAGGGTAAGTCTAACCGTAGAACCGTCATTCAATTTAATACTTAATCCCCTAAATTCCTCGTCAGTTCGTGAATTACTTATTGGGTCTGAATTTTGACCACGAGGGATAGGCTTCGCCTTGTTTAGTTCTACAACAAAAGTATTTAATATTTCCATATCTGCAATAGGTTGATAATTATCGATATCGTTATCCCAGTCACTGAAGGTTCTATATTGTGCAGAAGATATATTCCCTTCGATATTTAATTTACCGAATACATCTTTACCGTTATCTATTGTTACTCCATTGAGATTCTCATAAAATTCGGTATTTATGTTCCCGTCTTGTATTTCATAAGTCATTATCCTAAAGTCTTTATCGTACCCCTTAACAGAGTAAACATCTACTATTCCTACTGTCGATGCAAATTCTTCATCATAGGCTTCTTGTTCACTCCATTCATCTATTGTTCCTTTTGTTGTTCCAAGCTTTTCACTTATAATATCCTTTGAAGCTTCATCATCTGTCTCTGTCCCTGTTTGGGTATAAATTTTCCCGTTATATACAATTAAGCCAATCATACTTGCACTTGAAGTGTCTTCGGGTAACTGAATAGCTGGGATTTCCACACTTCCATCTTTATTAACTACGAGTGCATCTTGATTGCCTGTTGAACTATCTGGTATAACATTATTAAATAAGGTGAATGCTCCAACAGACACAAGGAAAGCAGCAGCGATACCGATGCCTTTTACATTAAATCTTTTTCTATCCTTTTTGATTTCTTTCTTTGCTTGAGAAACGCCCATTTTGATTCTTTCACTCAGTTCCTTTGGTATTTCGATTTTATTCATTTCTTGTTTAATCTTATTACTCATAGAAACCATCTCCTTTCAAATTATTACGGAGCTTGTCTAAAGCTCGATATAAAATTGTTTTCGCCGTACCCAAGGGAATATCTAATGTTTCTGATACCTCTTTGAATGTCATCCCTTCGTAAAATCTTAAAATAACAACACTTTTTTCTTCTTCACTTAAACATTCAATTAAGTCACGAACTGTCATTTCCTGATCAATATCTTCGTTTACATCCCCCGAAAAATTCTTCTCAAGTTTTGGCTTTAACTGAACTACTTTTTTCTGTTTTCCAAGAAAATCCAGAGAACAGTTAATTGCAATTTTTGTTAACCAAGTTTTAAAATATTTTGGCTCTTTTAGATTTTTGATTGTCTTAAATGAACGATATGCTGTTTCTTGAACAACATCCAAAGCATCATTTTGATTTTTCACATAAACCAAAGCTATTTTATAAATATCTTGTTCATATTTCTGACTTCGTTTACTTATTATCTTCAGTAAGTAATTATAGTTTTCAACGGTAACAAAGATAGGTCTTTACTTGGAGGGGGATGATAGGCTGGCATGCCTGTTGAAACAACGGTTTCATCCTTTCAAGACCAATCATGCCCACAGAGGCTCCATCAAGCCCTTAAAACGCTTATCTTTACGGTTACATGTAAACAAAGATAAAAGGTGCACCATATCAATGTTTTGAAACGAATACTGTATATATTAATCCGTTAGTTTAATAAGCTATGCAGTTCGGTGATCTTAATTAAAACCTGTTAGTTGAATAATTATGCATATTTAGCTATAACAATAATATTAGCAACCTCTATAAGCTCTTCTTTAGAAAATCCCTCGCCTATATATTCAATTTTATACTCAACACCTTGCGTATCGAAACTAACCATTTGAAAATTCCTCTCTTTCTGATAGAAGGCAGTTTTTTCACCTACTAGCAAAGAAACATTTTCTCCCCAAATTTCCCCTTTAGTCCATCCGATTTCACTAGATGCCCAAATGGTGAGGGTACCATCGTTATACTCATAAATCGTCTTTACTTTGTTACGGCTTACTATTTTTGAATATTTATTATTTATTTCTTCAGGTTTATAGTTTGGCTCCTCTACATTAAAAGTTACGAACCAATCAGCCATTTGGACAGGCAACCTCATAAAATACAGGATTAAACTTAACGAAATTATTCCGATTATTATAATTCCTAATAATTTTCCTAATTTACTACTTTTATTTGCAGCCTTAGTCAATTTGCTCCCCCCTAATAATAGTAGCGATATTTCTTCCACTCTACTGCATCGTTAGGTTTAAGTGATAGATTTCATAATCTTATACTCATTTTAACAGTACACACCAGCATTGATATTAGGAAACCCATCTCTCCTAATTCTTTAACTAGTAAGCAACCTTTTCCTTTTCAAAATTGGAAGTCCTTTGTTATTTTTCCATAAAATAAGCACCTCGGAATGAGGCGCTATTTAGGTTATATTTAGTTGTTTATTTTGTTGATAAAACAGATTCGATTTGACCGTTTATTTCGCAATAAGTGATCCAAAACTGAACGGCTTAGGGTTTACTAAGTATCCTTTTACTTTTGAAGTCATTATTTGGCATCTATAATTTAGTTAGTTAGTTTAGTTAGTCCAACTTTAATTCTTTAAAAAGTCTGGTTCTAAGAAGTTAGGTTTAGGATACTTATAAAATCCTTCTCCTGTAGCTATCCCCAATTTCCCTTTATCAATAAATTCCGTTTTTAACCACTTAGCCACTTTAGCAGCTTCTATATCACCAGCTTCTGCGGCTGCAAGCGTTAGATTGTATGGAGTATTCATACCAATAACGTCTAAAATAGCAAACGGACCACTCGGGGAACCAGTCGCGATCATCCAAGTTTTATCTACCGTTTCTGGATCTGCAATCCCATTTACTACTAAATATTGTGCCTCACGTAGAAATGGACTTAATAAAGAATTTAAAATATATCCTGGTTGCTCTTTATATAAAGGTAATGCAACCATTCCGATTGCTTTAGCAAATTTAATCATCTCATTAAACACATTCATATCAGTAGCTGAATGTTTCATGATTTCAGCCGTATTATTTTTCCAAATCTCGTTTGCAAAATGTAAAGCTAAAAACTTTTCTGGACGTTCCGTAGCCTGAGCAAATTGGCTAGGCAAGAACGTAGATGAGTTTGTGGCAAATATGGTTTTCTCAGGTGCTACTCTTCCTAAGTAGTGATAAAAATCTAATTTTATTTGAACTACTTCTGGTATGGCTTCTATTACAAGATCAGCATTTGATACGGCCAATGATAAATCACTAAAGAAATTAATATTATTAAAAGCAGTATTAACCTGCTCCTCACTTGCACTTAAATCTTTTTGATATCTTTTCATTAAATTTTGGATTCTATTTTTTCCAGCTTGTAACGCTTCGTCATTTATGTCAAAAACGCTTACATTGAAACCATGAAAGGCAGTTTGATACGCAATCTGACTTCCTAAGACACCACTTCCTGCGATTGTAATGTTTTTATAGTCCATACTTTTCAATTCCCCTTTTCATATCATTTATACTTCAATTCAGTGTAAGTCAGAATGCAAATTAAGAACATTTAGTTATTTTTAAGAATAGTTAAATAACTTTTAATGAAATCCTAGTATCATATATTGTATGGAGCTATTATATTGTATGATTGTCCTACTTATTCAATATAGAGACAGTAGTTTCTAACAGTTTAAGAATAGGTTAACTTGAAAAGTAGTCTCAATATATTGACGATTGTTTCAGACATAGGACACCATACCAAAACGATAGCAGGGGCATTTAGTTATGTTAAAAACAAAACCCTTGGAAGAAAAAAATGCTGAATTAATTAGAGTAGCAGAGGAGGAATACTGACGACATCATATCGGTGCTTTTCAGTTAGAACAACATCGGGCAATGTATTTTCTTCTGTCAGAATGATTATTTAAAATAGCAGTCATCAATAAATATATAGAGCATTTCCAGTTCCAAACAATTTATCTACAATTAGATTGCCATCTTTATCAAGTGCTCTTATTGTCCATGTCTAATCTCAATATTCATCAAAAACAAATATAGCAAACGAATCAACAAACTCTTTCATATGATAATAAACAGGATGTTTCTTAACGGTTTCATATTGAAGTGGTAAGTATCTGAATGAGTGTATACGTGCATTCGAAATTAAGACTCTAAAAATGTTAAGACACAAAGCTTATCTCTTTTCGTTGATACTGCAAATAACTATTGGTATAATAAACTTAGCAATTGAGTAAAATAAAAAGACCATTTGACGCTTGAACGCCAAATGGTCAATGTAATGTAGGATCCCTTCAAGGGGATTGGCTAAATGGTAGGAGTAACCCATCTGAGCTCGAACTCAAGGATGGGTTATTTTTTATGGTTAAATGAAAGAATTGAGACAACTAATGCTGCAAATGCTATTGCAATCATTAATGCTTCGAATACTGACACGACACCACCCCCTTTCGAACGGGAGTGAGCCAACCACCCTTGAGTTTCCTATTTTATTACTCTTGTATTATACCACACATACGTTCTATTTCCGTATTTAGTATTTTGTTGTGTCTCATTTACATGCAATTCAAAGTGATAAAAACAGAATGATAGAATTGCTATGATCAATACTACAAAAATCAAGCAAACATTAATGAATACGGACACTAGCTTGCCTCCCTGCTGCCCCAGTGAAACTCCAACAAAAGAATACATGCAGTCCAATTTTGAATTGTAGCAAACTGTAAGAAATGTTTTCATTCCTGGGACGCTAATTATTAATTAAATATTTCATTTTATTCCAAATAACTACATCATATAGGTTGTCTTTACCTATTCTAGTTGACATTTAAATAAAACTCCTCGAATTACGTTTGTTTTGTTACCCTCAGGGAATAATTGAGGTACAAACATGTTAGGAGGGTTTACATGGCACAAGATAAATTTGAAAAGATTGATAAGAAGACACCTGGCCAGACACAAGATCAGCAACCTGGCATTGAAGAAGAGATGAGTCCAGCTCCTATTTACGACGATTCGGATTACAAAGGATCTGGGAAATTAAAAGGAAAAAATACCATTATTACAGGTGGTGATAG
>NZ_ALJG01000196.1 GCF_000286315.1 Paenisporosarcina sp. TG20
TCATTCACCTTTTAAAAATCAATGAAAATACATATAAAAAAAAAAAAAAAAGTCTTCATATTTTATAAAATGAAAGTACCCAAGCCTATATTCTGATAGGACTTCTACTGAGGGGAAACTTGTGCTTCTAAAATAGGAAATCACGACTTACAATAATGGGTTAACGAGAATCAATTATAGAAATTCTGTTTTATCATGTAAGTCTCCATATACTAAAAATACCATGAACACTGGGTTCATGGCACTATAATTTTGTATACTTTTGTATGAAAACAATTGTAGACAAAAAAATAATATCAAACTAAACCCTTCAAACTTTTTGAAGGGTTTTACTATTACCTATTTTTTGTTTGAAGATAGTATAGGTAACTCAAGGGTGGTTGGCTCACTTCCTTCGAAAGGAGGTGGCGCCATGTCAGTATTTGAAGCAGCTATGATAGCAATAACTTTTGCCGTACTAGTTGTATCAATTCTTACATTTAACCATAAAAAATAACCCACCCTTGAGTTAGATGCACAAGATGGGTTACTTCTCCATATTTAGCTGACGCCCTTGAAGGGAACCTGCTATTGCAAGACCGTTTGATGCTAGACACATCATACGGTTCTTTTTTATTGTATGGTTAGCTTAAATTTTATTATACCATAATGATAAAGACAATGAAGAGTTAGACTCTACCTTTTTCATTCCTATCGTTTGGTTCTATGTCACCCCTCGATAGTGACAGGTAACCTTACTTGAGTTGTATTTATGTGTAGAACACTGGCACCTTCATTGGGCGTCATGAACTTTCTAACCATTTTTCAAGTAATTCTTCAAGCACCGTTTCTTGCTCCTCTTTTTGAGACAGTAACTGTTCATACACTTCCCAATCTTCTTCGTTTTCTATTCGCTCTTTCAATATGGCGATTGCCGCTTCAAGTTCTGCGACTTCTTCTTCAATTGGACGTGACAATATTTCTTTCGTAGTTGATGACTTAGTTTTCCCCTCCAATTTCACCTTATTGTCTTGAATATTTTGCTTCACATCGTCCATCCGACTTATTTTACTTTCTACATTCAATTGGTTTCTAGCTTGCAGTTCATCCCACTTACCTCGCGCCCACTCGTAAGGACCTTCAAAAGTGGTCAATTCACCACTATCGAGCCAAGCAGTTCGGGGGAATAACTTATTTAAAAAATAACGATCATGAGACACAGCTAATATGGTCCCTTGGAAATCTTCCAATGCTTCTTCGAGAACTTCACGTGAATCAATGTCTAAATGGTTGGTTGGTTCATCGAGCATTAACAAGTTGACATCTTGATACATGAGCTGTGCTAATCTTAAACGCATACGTTCACCACCGCTTAAGTCACCTACTCGTTTAAAAACATCTGGTCCGTAAAACATAAAACGTGCCAACACATGACGTGCATCTCCTTCAAACATAGAGACTTCATCTCGGAAAACATCGATTAAACGTGCTTTCGGGTTCGTAATTTCAAAATGCTGTGACAAGAAACCAACGCGCACATTGCTTCCTAACCGAGCCACACCTGAATCCGTAGCTAATTCGCCTCGTAACAGTTTTAGAATCGTCGATTTTCCTGTGCCATTTCGACCGACTACTGCGATACGATCTTTCCAATAGACATTAAAATTGGCATCGCGGAGCAATACATTTTCACCAAAGCCTTTTGTTACATTTTCCATCACGACGACTTCTTTCCCGCTTCTTGATGCGGCATCAAATGTTAATGTCATTTTTTTCGGATCAATCAATGGTTTCCGCACTTTTTCCATACGTTCTAATGCACGTTCCATATTACGTGCACGTCTATGCAATGCAGCGCTTGGTGGAACTGCTTCATTTGCCCATTGACGCAATCGTTTTATGGCATCTTTCATTTTCTTTATCTTTTTCTGTTGTTCTTCAAACTCTTGGAATTCCTGCATAAGTCGTTGTTCTTTTTGAATGATAAATGAAGAATAATTGCCATGATATAATGACAATTCACCTTCTTCAAGATCTGCTATTTTCATGACAACTTGATCTAAAAAGTAGCGGTCATGCGAAATTAGGACAACTGTTCCTTCATAGGCAACTAAATATTGCTCTAGCCATTCTACTGCAAATAAATCCAAGTGATTTGTTGGTTCATCTAGCAACAATAGATCTGGTTTTGATAGCAATATTTTACCGAGCATGATTTTAGTTTGTTCCCCTCCACTAAGACTGGTGAACGAACGATTGACAAATGAAATTAACTGTAAGCCTTGAACAACTTTTTCAATGTCTGTATCCATTGTATAGCCGTCACGTCGAGTAAACTCTTCTTGGATATCCCCATATTGCTTCAATAGTTTTTCCATATCATCCGGTGCGACTTTTATCATTTTTTCCTCAAGAGATTTCATTTTATCCTGAAGTGTGACTAGTTCTTCAAATGCCATTAACAGGACATCATGACCTGTAATTTCTTCTGAATAAGAAGGGATTTGAGCTAAGTAGCCTATTTTTGTACCTTTTTTAAAATGAATACTTCCTTGATCAGGCGTTTCTATTCCTGCAAGTAATGTAAATAATGTAGTTTTTCCTGAACCATTTCGACCGACTATTCCTAATTTATCGCCCGTTTTGATGGCTAATGAGAGATTTTCAAATATTAAATTGCCACCTAGCATTTTGCTAATTTCTTGTATAGTACAAATCATTTTTTCGCTTCCTTTCGATTTATCACAGCTGGAAGCATCGCAATGCGTTAAAGTCCACTCTAGCTCGACAACGTCGCTGGTAATATGAAAAAGGACCCGCGTATTAGACTTTGGAGCTATAAAGATCAAATTTTCTTTATCCAATAATCTTAATAAGCACGAAAAAAAGACTGCTCGAATAGAGCAGTCTTTCCCGTTTCAATCGGTAAGAAAAGAATGTCTACTCAGCTGTGATATTCATGGTATTGTCTAAAATGGACAGACCCGTCCCGTAATCAGCAATTTCATGAGTAATTGCACATGAAACGGATAAAAATTCCAATATAAATCCATGTGCAGTCACAGCGTTTTTCATTCTTTCTCACCTCCGTTCATCAATTTAACATATTTTATCATATTTATTTTCCAATATCAAATAGCCATTTGGAAACATCCCGCTAGGATTAAAACCGTTATTCAAATACTTCAACCGGAATCCCTCTGCTAGCTACCAATTGAACTTGATTCTAATTCTTGAATAGTCTCTACTATGTGTACACCACGTTTTTTCATTTCTATAATATATGCGTCCCCAGGTACAATTTGCTCTGGAGGATAGACTCCACGTTTAGTAATTTCACCATTTCCAATCATTTGGGCTACAACAGAAATCGTGTTTGCAGTTGCTCGCGCCATTGCTGTCACTTGATCTGTCAAATCTTTCTTTGTGACCATTTCGTATTCATACGTAGTTAAATCCCCATCTTTAACACCGGATACAATAACACGTAGTAACACTGCATCTTGTTTTTCCCCAAGTAATAATCCAGGTGTTAAAGCTTCCATTAACACTTCACGGGTGCGTATCGATTTTCCGTCTATTTCAACCTTTGTTTCTTTATTCGTTAAACCAAGGTCTACTAACACCTTAAACTTTTCAGCATGTCCTTTGTAACGAATTGTTTTATATTCAAGGGTCTCCACATTCGGAAAAGATTTAGTTAACGTTGATGTTCCTCCTGAAGTATGGAAAGCCTCAAGTTCGTCAAAATCATCAAAGTGAATCGATTCAATTTCAGATAATGAAGCAATTTCACGTAATTCACCGTTTCGTATTACATGGGAGGTGTCGGTATAATGATCTAGAACGCCTTCTAATGAAAACACGATGTTGTATTTCAATGGACCTTCTGGGTTAACCGGAATTCCACCTACATAAAGTTTAATTGACTGCACTTCGTCCAATTTGTTGGCACCATATCCTGATAAGATGTTAATCATTCCTGGAGCTACTCCTAGATCTGGAATAATTGTAACCCCTTTGACACTTGCTTCAGTAGCTAGATTTAGAACAGCATCTGTTGCCCCACCAATGTGACCACCTAGATCCACAGAATGTACACCCAATTCTACTGCTGTGCGGGCTACTTTTTCATTAAACGAATAAAATAATGCGTTAATGACGACGTCACCTTTACTCATGACATCTTTTAAATCCTTATCATTGTTGGCATCTAAACGGACTGCTTCAATTTTAGTTGATTGAATTTCAGCTATAAATGCTTCCACTTGTTCCATTCGAAAATCGGCTAAAAAAACTTTCTCTACAGTCCCGCTTTTGACTAAATCACGAGCTACTTCTTTCCCCATTAATCCTGCACCTAATACAACCACTTTCATTTTTACATCCCCTTTTCAGAAAATCGTCTATGAAATTATTGTGACGTGTTTATTAGTTCATTCAAAAATGATTGGTTATGAGTTATCAATTTGAGCTCGTTGCAACTTGCCGCTAAAATCAACATAAATACTCTTCCACTCGGTGTAAACATCTAAAGCTGCTACCCCAGAATCACGGTGCCCATTACCCGTTCCTTTTGTACCACCAAATGGTAAATGAATTTCAGCACCTGATGTGCCTGCATTAACATAAATAATCCCTGTGTCTAAGTCCCGCTGTGCTTTAAATATCGTATTTACATCACGTGAAAAAATACTGCTAGATAAACCAAATACCACGCTGTTGTTCACTTCAATGGCTTCTTCTAAACTTGAAATTCCGATGAGTGATACAACCGGACCGAAGATTTCTTCTTTGGCAATTCGGCTTTCTTTATCAACGTTTGTGAAAAGAGTTGGGGCATAATAATTTCCCAATGCTAATTGACCGTCAGATAGAATCTCACCGCCAGCAAGTAATGTGGCACCTTCATCTATTCCAATCTGGACATAACTGTGAATTTTCTCTAATGCATTTTTATTTATTATAGGACCAATTTTCACGGATTCATCCATTCCATCGCCTATCGTCAAGTGTTTCATTGCTTCTAGAAGACGCTGTTCAAGTTCTTCTTTTACATCTTTATGAACAATAACGCGGCTACATGCGGTACATCGTTGTCCTGCAGTACCAAATGCACTCCAAAGAATACCTTCAACAGCTAAGCCAAGATCGGCATCGTCCATTACAATCACTGCATTTTTTCCGCCCATTTCAAGCGATACTTTTTTCAAATGACGTCCACCTAATTCTGCTACAGAACGCCCTGTTTCTGTTGATCCTGTAAAGGAAATGACTTTCACATCTGGATGTTCAATCATCGCTGTACCAACTGTTGATCCAGAACCGAACACGATGTTCGCTACTCCTGCAGGAAGCCCTACTTCTTCAAAAATCTTCGCCATTTCATAAGCCATCATTGGTGTGTCTGTTGCAGGCTTCCACAAGAACGTATTACCAGAGACTATTGCTGGGAACGACTTCCATGTTGCAATGGCCACAGGAAAGTTCCATGGGGTAATGAGACCTACCACTCCAATAGGTGCACGAACACTCATAGCAAATTTGTCTGAAAGTTCAGATGGCGTTGTTTGTCCGAATAATCGACGACCCTCTCCAGCCATGTAGAATGCCATATCAATTCCTTCTTGTACTTCTCCGCGACCTTCTTCAATAACTTTGCCCATTTCTTTCGTCAAAACTTGCGAAAGATGTTCTTTCTTTTCTTTCATAATACGACCTATTTCATATAAATAATCTGCTCTTTTAGGAGCAGGAACAAGAGCCCACTTCTTTTGGGCAACCTTTGCGGCTGCAACAGCTTTATTTACATCGTCTATTGTTGATAGTCGAACTTGTGCTAATTCTTCTCCATTTGCAGGATTCGTCACAGAAACGTATTTAGCATTTCCCGCTTCTTGCCACTTTCCATCAATATAATTATTTAATTGCATAATTCTTTACCCCTTTCGATTCGAGAATATTCACTCTATGTATACCTATTCGACAAGACTATTTTTAATCCTTTTCTATTAAAATAATTTCTTATTTTAGCTCCTTTAATGTTGATAAAATGAATCTTTTTGTTCCGACAAGCGTATGAATACTAGAATTTAATTTTAGGAGGAAGAGACAAGTGAATAACCACCAAATTGATTACAAGTTATATGGGGATGATATGCAGTTCGTGGAAGTAGAACTTGATCCGAAAGAAACAGTCATTGCTGAGGCTGGTAGCTTAATGATGATGGAAGATGGCATTGCGATGGAAACAATATTTGGAGACGGTTCGAATAGTTCATCAAATAGCGGGTTAATGGGGAAATTAATGGGCGCTGGAAAGCGATTGATAACAGGGGAAAGTTTATTCATGACGACTTTCACTAATAGTGGTTCAGGAAAAAAGCATGTATATTTTGCTTCACCTTATCCAGGGAAAATCATTTCTATGGATTTGAGTGAATTGGGTGGAAAAATAGTTTGTCAAAAAGATGCGTTTTTAGCTGCCGCTAAAGGTGTGTCAGTCGGCGTTGAATTCCAACGTAAACTAGGTACAGGATTTTTTGGTGGAGAAGGGTTCATTATGCAAAAACTTGAAGGTGACGGGCTAGCCTTCCTCCATGCTGGGGGGACAATACACAAGAAGATATTACAACCTGGAGAAGTGTTACGAGTCGACACCGGATGCCTAGTTGCAATGACAAAAGAGATTGATTACAACATAGAAATGGTAAAAGGTGTTAAAACGGCTTTATTTGGAGGAGAAGGATTATTCTTAGCAACACTTCGAGGACCAGGAACCGTGTGGGTTCAATCTTTACCATTTAGTCGATTGGCAAGTCGCGTATTTGCAGCAGCACCACAAACACCTGGCGGAGGTTCAAAGGGTGAAGGAAGTCTAGCTGGAGGATTGTTTGATATTATTGGCGGGAAATAAGAGAATAAGAAAAACAGGTGAAAGTGTAAAAAGCTGTGCAGTGTTTGTTAAAAACATCTGCACAGCTATTTTCGCTTACTCTTTAATAATCATTTTTTGTAAATCACTACCCATTAAGATACTGACATTCTACTCTTCATTCGCCATAAGAAATAGAGTACCGGTAATATAAGAAACGCGGAGGCTGTGATTCCTCCCGAGATGGACGTATACAATGCTAATAATCCTACGAGTGGTCCACCCGCAATCTGACCAAAGGCATCTAGTTGACCGAACATTGATAAAGTGGTTGCTCGACCTTTTGACGCAAGTCTTTCGTTTGTAATTATGCTCATTAGTGGATAATTTACGTTACGAAGTGTGCTTGTAATCCAGTACATAACAACTGCTAACCAGAAATGACCTGTCCATGCAAAAACAAACATCGTTGCAATTAATATGGTATTCATGATTAATAACACCTCAGCATAACGGCCATTTACATATTTTTCGACCAATCGAAGAACTACGATATTCAGTAAAAAGGCAATAGCATAGAATGTACCGAACCAATAGATGGACTCTCCTACTGACATGTTATAATCCTTTATGAAATGCGCACCATACAAACGATCAAACCCTTCGCTTGCAAGTCCCCAGAATAAAGTAACCATCGCAATACTAACCAACACGGTATTGCCTCTGATTTGTGAAACCCCTGTTTGAATAGTATTTATCATATGGGTCACACCTGAGACACCTTTTTCACGTGTCACTTTAATGAACTTGGTTTCAGGAAGTTTGATATATGCCCAAATCGCTAAAATGACTAGCATCGCGCCTGCAAACAAAATTGCTATCTGAACTGTCCAAATGGACGCGATTCCAACACTTGCTAGTATCGCTGTAAATCTTCCAAATGAACTGAACTGTGCGCCTTTTAGAAAGACTGTTTCTAATTCTTTTCCTTCTACTTCATCTGCTATCCATGCCTGTTCAGCTCCGCTTATAAATGTCCATCCGATTCCCCACATAGCTGAAGCAATCGCAATTGCCCAGAACTCTGGAGTACTTCCTTCCAAGATATGAGAAAATCCAATGATAAGCGTACCTAAGGCTAATGAACGCTTGCGTCCAAAATGGTCAGCATATAATCCCGTTGGCATTTCAAACAAAAGCACGGAAACTTCCATAATGGTACCGATAAGGACAAGTTGTAGTGCATTTAAATCGGCTTGTGTTACATAATAAATTGCGTTTAGTGTAAACACCATTTGTATTAAAAATGACCTTGTACTTGTTACTGTGTAATAAAAATTTTGTATACTCACTTTTATGTTTTCCTCCGATTTTATCGATCTAGTTTGATCTCAAATCGGAGTTCATATCTTTATCCCAACATGCCCTCCGATTTGAATGGTGAAGTTAATGTTGTGCTTTTCATATTCATCGCTCCCTTATATAAACTTTTTTTATTATAAATTTTATTCAAATATTTGTCACTATATATTTACATCTTCGAACTACTTTTATCATGATACTAACTTCATTCTTCGGGACTTCAGGTGCCAATGGTACGTTATAAATTTTTGATAGTATTGATGCATCCTGAACAGCAATTTGAAACTTATTACTAACTAAGAACGCTTTGTTAATAGAAATGTTTATCTATACAATTAATTCATAATAGTTCGACGATAAGGTGGATTAATGAAAAAGTCGAATTAGTTTTATATAATAGTCAATTTCATAATAAAAAATCTAGTAATAATATCCGAACAAAGTTGATT
>NZ_ALJG01000197.1 GCF_000286315.1 Paenisporosarcina sp. TG20
AGCCCCGCAGGAACAGATGGAACGAAGACTAAGAACGCCACTACGCGAGGCAACGTCTTCGTGACCAACATCCTGTTGGCCCGAAGGCGTGCCCCACGGAAAGCGTCCGCATGGAGCGGAAATCAACTTTGTGGACTTTATTACTGAATTTTTTATTATAAAATTGTCTCTGTTATTAAAACATTTTAAATCAACGTTAAATATTATTATATCAACTTTTCAGAAAATTTGTAATATACTTGTGTAAGGGAATCGTTTGGAAACTTTACCTAAAGTTACTATTCTTATAAGGTATCTGACTGAAGATGTCCGCACATGGTGAGTTTAATGTAAGCGCTTTATTACACCTCGTAGAAATTAAAACAGTGTATGTACCAACAGAAGGAATCGTTGTAGAAAGGGGGATGCATACTTGGAAGATAGAGATAAAAAAACAACACAACATAACAAAGCTAGGATTATTATAATCGGGACAGGATTCGCAGGTATTGCAGCGGCAGTGCGCCTTAAGAAAGATGGCGAGCAAGATATTATCATTCTAGAACGCGGGAGTGATGTAGGCGGTGTATGGCGAGATAATCGCTATCCAGGTTGCGCTTGCGATGTGGAGTCACATCTCTATTCTCTATCCTTTGCGCCTAATGCCAACTGGAGCAACAAATTTTCACCCCAACCAGAAATTTATGCCTACTTGCAAAATTGTGCTAGAGAGTTCGGTTTAATGGATCATATACGTTTTCAACATGAGGTTAAAAGAATGGATTGGGATGAGGTTAATGGGGAATGGATTATTCAAACCAATCAGGGAGAATTCAAAACGGTTTTTGTAATCGGCGCATTTGGTGCACTTAGTAATCCGTCCGTTCCAAAATTAAAAGGAATAGATAGATTTAAGGGGGAGGTCTTTCATTCTGCCAATTGGCCCGATCATTTCAATCCCAAAGGAAAGCGTATTGCTGTTATCGGAACAGGTGCTTCAGCCATTCAATTTATCCCAGCCATACAGCCTGATGCAGAATACCTCCATGTTTTCCAACGCACTCCTGCTTGGGTGATTCCACGATTGGATGGCCCAATTAGTCAAGACATTCAAAAAGCTTATAACCGTTTTTCAATACTTCAAAAAGTAACCCGGTTAAAAATATATGTCCAACGAGAGGTAAGAGTATTAGGACTAAAGAATCCGAAATGGTTAAAGTCGGTTGAGAAAATAGCTGTAAACCATATGCATAAAGCTATAGAGGATCCAGTTATGAGGGCAAAACTTACTCCTAGTTATATCATTGGATGTAAACGTATTCTGCTTTCTAATACCTTTTATCCGGCACTTGCTAAACCAAACGTAGATGTGAGTACAACAGGAATATCTGAAATTACTGAAGATGCAGTAATAGATTCCTTAGGTGAAAAAATTTCGGTCGATACGATTATTTATGGTACAGGGTTTCAGGTCACTGAACTACCTTTTGCACATAACATTTTCGGTAGAGAAGGACATTCACTAATAGATGAATGGAAAGGTAGTCCTAAGGCTTACATGGGTACAACGGTTGCTGGTTTCCCAAACTTGTTCATTCTTCAGGGTCCTAACACGGGGCTTGGACATACATCCGTTATTATCATGATAGAGGCACAAGTTGATCATATACTTAAAACCTTTAAATATATGAAACAAAATAATCTTGATACGATTGAACCTAGCGCGAGTGCACAGAATCGTTTTGTTGAAGAGACAGACAAATCGATGGAGGGAACAGTTTGGACTTCTGGTGGTTGTAATAGTTGGTATCTTGATAATACTGGCCGGAATTCTACCCTTTGGCCAAGCTTTACGTTTTCCTTTCTTAGGAAAGCGTCTAAATTAAATCAAAAAGATTATATTGTACGCAGTTCGACACGACCAAAGCCTGCTGTTAAAGAAGGAATTACGTTAGGTAAGTAAGCAAGTATTTAATTGATAAATTGTGTATCCTAGTAATTTAATTTGAATTGGAGGAAAAAGAAATGGCTAATTTAAACCCTAAAATGAGGCACTTTTTAGATAATTTGATACCTGTATACCCAGAAGGTTATACACAAACTATAGAGGATATTCGATCAAGAGCGAGCGTGGTTACCGGCGCAGTCGAACATGTTCATAAAGTAGAAGATCGCACTATTCAAGGCCCAGAAAGTCTAATTCCTATCAGAATTTATAGTCCTGAGGGTAATGAATCATTTCCTATTGTCGTTTTTTTCCATGGCGGGGGTTTCGTATATGGTGATCTTGAAACTCATGATGCTGTTTGCAGAGGTCTTGTGAATGCCTCTCAACATATCGTAGTAGCTGTCGATTATCGACTAGCACCTGAGCATCCATTTCCTGCAGCCGTGAATGATTGTTATGCAGCAGCGAAATGGGTATATGAAAATGCCTCTGAATTTAACGGAGACTCTACTAGATTATCTGTGGCAGGTGACAGTGCCGGTGGTAACTTAGCTACTGTTGTATGCTTAATGAATAAAGAAACAGGTGGGCTTTCCATTGCTAAACAGGTGCTAATGTACCCTGTCACGGATTCATATCAACCAGAGAAATATGACTCTTATAAAGAAAATGGGAGTGGCTATTTTCTAACTGCAGAGAGTATGGGTCTGTTTAGTATGCTATATGTTCAAAATAAAGATTATGCCTTTCACCCATACGCGGCCCCAATGAATGCAACTGACTTAAGTGATCTCCCTCCTGCTTTAATCATAACTGCAGAGTATGATCCACTTCGTGATGAAGGTGAATTATATGCAGACAAGCTAAAGAAAGCTGGGGTGCCGGTTACCCTTAAGAGAGAGGACGGGCTAATACATGGTTTCTTTAACCTCTTTAGTCTACTAGATTCTAAAGATGATATTAAAGAGATATATGAATATATTGGTTACTTCCTATTGGAAGATACTAGGAATTTGCTTCGCAGTGACGAAAACATTATATTAAGCGAAAAATAGAACATATGTGTGGGATAATAAGCAGATAAAATGAATGACAAATTTTTCGAAGTTGTTGCGCCTTGGCTTTTCATTTATTTTTGACATTGTATTTACCTTCTTATATTAATTGCTGATTCTAGGTCCTTCGTTACAAATTATAACGGTTTTGACACCTATTTTTAGTCGCTTCAACAGTTACCTCATTCGTATTTTAGGGAATGGATGAAATGTTGAGACTCTTTAAATAGAAGGACAAAAGTCTCTCAAAGTATAAAAGCTTGATTAATTAAAACCAAAAAGCAAACATTTGAATATTCCTAAACTAAGACGTATACTTATTGGAAAAGCATAAAGTAAAAAGACCGAATGCTATAACATTCGGTCCAGCAACTGCAACCGCAGAAAGAGCGGTAGGCCCGATATTACGTTGAAGTAACCGTCACACCTTGCATATGGGGACGGTTACTTCTTTTTCGTTATAAAAAAGATGATGGACAACAAAATGGAAATAAAAGCAATCCAACCAAGGGATAGTTGAATTAATAAGCTCATGGTTTCGTATGTTGTTATTAAGTTCTCGACATAAAGCGAACGTATGTGTGGTATAATCGAAAGGTAATAGAATAGGAAACTCAAGGGTGGTTGGCTCACTCCCGTACGAAAGGGGGTGGTGCTAATGTCAGTATTCGAAGCATTAATGTTCGCAGTAACTTTTGCAGCATTGATTGTAGCAATTCTGTCATTTAACCATAAAAAATAACCCATCCTTGAGTTAGCGCTCAGATGGGTTACTCCAACTATTTAGCCAATCCCCTTGAAGGGATCCTACATTACATTGACCGTTTGGTGTTCAAGCGCCAAATGGTCTTTTTTATTGTACTCAATTGCTAAGTTCATTATACCAAAGGTTGTTTTCTGTATCAACGAAAAGAGATTATTTTTGTGTCCTTAATAATTTCCGTCCCAGGGATGAAAACAAAGCTATAAATTCACTCTATCCTGAAACTGAAACAGACGTTATTCAAGATACGATTCTATTAGATAAACGTCATGCTTATGTTCAGTTCATTACGGATGAAGGAAAATACGGGATGAGTTTTTGGTCGTTAACAATTCGCGTCCTAGGGATGAAAACAATTAACTTTGTAGCTATTCAATTAGGTCTTACTATGTACATGGAAAAGACAATATTCCATTTCACTCACTTATTTGGCCGGCTATCTTAATGGGAGTTAACAATAAGTCCTTGCCTTCTCATATTATTTCAAATGAATATTTGACCCTTGAAAAAAGAAAACTTTCTACAAGCCAAAATTGGGCTGTTTGGATACCTTATGTTTTGGATAGATATCACCCAGACTCTCTACGGTATTTCTTAACAATAAACGCCCCAGAAAATCGCGATACAGATTTCTCATGGAGAGAATTTATCTATAGTCACAATTCTGAGTTACTTGGTGCATATGAAAACTTTATTAATCGAACATTAAAATTCCTAGAGAAATCCTTTGAAGGAGAAATCCCTGTTTATGAAGTGGATAATGAAATTAAAAAATACACAGAGAGTTTGTACAGTGAAATTGGCCGATATATTGAAGAAGGACATTTCAAACTAGCATTAGAGACAATTTTCAACTATATTCGCTATGCTAATAAATACTTTGATAATCAAAAACCTTGTATTCAGGTTAAGGAAGATCTAGATACATGTAAAGAAACCTTAGCTAACTGTGTGTACATTATTGGAAATGCTTCGCAGTTGCTTTCACCTTTTCTACCTTTTTCTAGCGAGCAGGTTCGCAAAATGTTAAGTATAAGTAAATTTAATTGGCATCCTATTACAATAGCTAAAGGTCAACTACAGCCTATAGAACCTTTGTTTGAAAGAATCGATATAAAAACAATACAAGAAGAAGTTGATAATTTATTTGATAAATCCAAAAAGTAAAACAAATATTGAGAGCAATAGTAATCCGCGTTCCAGCGATGGAACCAATTACAGCCGTAGTGTAGCGTCCAAGGGTTTAAAACATATCAGAGGCGACAGTTGTAAAACCTGTTGAGTCTAAAAACTTGTTTAGAATTCAGGTAAGAGCTTTTTTCAATAAAAAGAAGGCTGCTCTCTAATAGTTCGGTGCACAAGGATGAAAACAACGTTGTATATTCAATGAATATGGAATTGACTGGTGAAAAGAAGAAGTGAGATCCCGTAAATGTTTGAGTATAGTGTAGTTAAATTACTTAATTGTCTATATAATGTAAAAATAGAGGGTGGATTAATGATGAAACAACTTTGGAATTCTGATGTGCTAGACGCATAAGAATTGAATCCACTGACACCTGAAAAAGTCGAGTCCGCTCAAAGCGAACTGAAAGTAAGACTACCTGATTAGTATTAACACTGTTAAAAGTGCAAAATGGAGGTTCTCTTCCACTGAAAAACAAGCCCGTATGGGTGTCGCTACATTGGAAGCATATAGAGGTAGAGGTCTGATAGGTGAACTAATTCATTACATACAAATTGAAGCGGGAAAACGAGAATTAGAAAACCTTTGGGTGTTTCCTATTAATGAAAATATCGAAAAAGTGTATCAAAAATACGGCTTTCAAACATTAGAGACGCTAAAAACAGGACACGCCTTTTTAGGTGGAAAGAGCATTGAAGAGATTAGAAGGGGAGTTCTATTAAGTAAGTCGAGAGCGGCCGAAATTGTATCTTCGGCCGCCACTCTCTATTGAAAGCATTTTCTCTTCTTTTATTCAACCAAAAAAGAAATTTGTAGAATCGTTAAGGGGAATGAGTTCATGGGAAATGTGAATATTGTTGAACAAATTATGTCTCTAGTAGGTTTGTTGGTTCTTGTATTTTTTGCGTATCGAATTTATCAAAAACTATCAGAGAAGCCAAAGTTATGGAAAGTTTTTGTTATTATTATGGTAGGTTTATTTGCTTTCACCTTTAATATATCGATGTTTGGCATTATGGTAAAGATTCCCGTTTTACCACTCGGTGTATGGATTTTATATGCGATTTTCAGAAAGAAGGAAGAGCAATGGCAAGTCTATCGTCGCTTTGCATGGTTAGGTTTTGTTATGAACTTTGTCTTTGTCATCACCACTTTAGTTGCTGTACCTATTAATCAAATGATGTATCCAGAGAATGAACCGGCCAGTTATATTTCAACTATTCATGATGCTTCTATCGTACATATTCATCCCTCGGCTGAAAAGAGCAGTCTAAACAAAGAAATTCTTTTAAAGGAAATTGGTCGTTTAAAAGAAGAACCTGTTCGAAGTCATGAATGGTATAACGAAACGGACATGTATGATCCCGATAAAGAGGTAATTGAACGTTTTCCTTATCAACTCGTTGGTTTTAAACCTAAGTGGGGAAGTGGCCTTAACACGATTGTGTATATTGAAAAGGATGGAAAAGGACTTTTAATACAAAAAATCAACTTTATTTTCGGTCGGAACACTCGTTGATTGAGAAGGTGAATTAAAATGACGAAAAAAAAGTTGTGGTTAGTTGTCAGTGTGGGTATGCTCATTCTTTCAGCATTATTGATTTATTGGTTTTATTTTTCGAAGCCAGATTCATTTCCGGAAAATGGTCGATTAGTTCAAGATATAAATTCACTCTATCCTGAAGCCGAGGCAGCCGTTATTCAAGATACGATTATGACGGATGAATATCATGCTTTTGTTCGGTTCATCACGGAACAAGGAAATTACGGGATGAGTTTTTGGTCGTGGGAAAAACATAAGTGGAATGTTTCAACTATTGATACGTCAGGAGGACCAAGTATTTGGAAAGTAAATGAAATGGATCCTTCAACCTATCACCTCGTTTGGAACGGTCTCCCAGAAAATCAAATTCAGTCGATGAATTTTTATTTTCTAATAAAGAGGAATTTTCGAATTTCAGATGGAATTGAGGAATATACTCCAGGCGTTCAAATGAAGAAAGAATTAAATCGCTTAGAAATCTCTCGGGGTATCTTTAAAATACCAGAGGAATGGGTATCGGTGTTGAATTCATATTCAGAGTTAGAAGCAGCTAAACAACCGTCCATGTTTGACACTATGTTTCCTGTATCTTCATCATTCTTTGCTTGGAATGCCTATGATGATAAAGATAATATATCATACGTCGGTTTACAAGCAGGCGGAAGTTCATTTCATAATGGACAGGAAAACATAGAATTTGTGAGGTTTTTAAATGAAATGGAAATAGAGTAATCAGGAAACTATATAAGTTTTTGTTTGATAAAATATAGAAATCGACAGTGTCATTTAAGGAGTGTAAGTAAATGAAAAAAAGAATAATTTGGATTGTTAGCAGTTTATGTGTACTAGTGTTCATTGTTCTGATTGGTGCAGGAAGTTATTTTTATGATGTGGCAATAAACCGAAGTGATGAAGATATTAAATTGCATGGTGGAAGTGATAGTGAAACGATAGTTGTAAGTGCAATGGAACAAAATCTTGAGCAACTTAAACTAGAAGAAGTCATGGAATGGACGGAGCAACAGACGTTTGAGACTCTTGAACTGGAATCAGAGGATGGGTTAAAGCTTAAAGCAGCATTTTTAAAAAATGAAAAACCGAATGGAAAAGCAGTTATTTTGGCTCACGGATATAAAGGAAACAAAGAACAAATGCCGGGTATTACTAAGTTTTACTATGAACAAGGGTTTGATGTATTGAAGCCTGATGCAAGAGGTCATGGTGAGAGTGAGGGTGACTACATCGGTTATGGTTGGCATGAGCGTAAAGATTATCAGCAATGGGTTCAACTATTAATTAATGATCATAACGCGGATTCAATTATTTTACATGGATTTTCGATGGGAGCGGCAACTGTACTGATGACAAGTGGAGAAGAGCTTCCTCCTGAAGTGAAGGGAATCGTGGCAGATAGTGGCTATACGTCAGTTGATGAAGAGTTAACTCACCAGCTAAAACACATGTACCATCTCCCAGCTTTCCCTCTTATTGAAGTAACGAGCGTTATGACTAAGATAAGAGCGGGCTATTCATTCGGAGAAGCATCAGCACTAGAACAAGTAAAGTCTAACAAACTCCCATTATTTATCATTCATGGCGATCAAGATGATCTTGTCCCAACAAGAATGGCCAATGTCCTATATGAAGCAGCTACAAGTGTCAAAGATTTATGGATTGTCCCAGGTGCAGGCCATACTGATGCATTCACGATAGCTGAAGAGGAATATAAAGAGAGACTACTGAAATTTTTTGAGGTGGCGATGGTTGGTGAATAGGATCTAAAATGATTGCAATTAAACTTCCTGTTGACCTGGTCACAAACCAGCCGAGGGAGAACACAAATTAATCGCAAGCCATAAAAAATAACCCATCCTTGAGTTAGGCGCTCAGATGGGTTATGCCTACCATTTTGCCAATCCCCTTGAAGGGAACCTGCTATTACAATGACCGTTTTGGTGCAATCACCCAACGGTCTATTTTATTGTACTCATATGCTAATTTCATTATACCAAAAGTGGAATTTATGTATTAATGAAACAGAATCAATTATGGATAAAAAAACATCTTATAGAACACATGACATTTACTTAAGTTTATTTCACTTTTAGTTGGTAAATAACATTATTCCTCATCTCCAAAGTCAATCATCACTCCAACAACCTCTTTAGAAATGTTATACTTTACTTTCACTACGTACATTCCGTCCCCATAACCAGACATTGAAACCGCACCACCCGGAACAACTCCACCCTGTGCATCTGATGCAACCATATCAGAACAGGCAACACAATATTTTAATCCAACTTCATTAATCTCTATGTCATCAACATTTTTCACTTCATACTGTATGGCATCGTCTCTACCAAATACTTTAATCAAGCGTGTTGATTATCCA
>NZ_ALJG01000198.1 GCF_000286315.1 Paenisporosarcina sp. TG20
AAGAAACCGTTTTCAAACAGAACGCCACTGCTTTAGCGGTGGGAGTGTCAGATGGTTCTGTGATTTTGTAGAGGTGAACTTGCAGAAGTGATCCATGATATATTCTCTACCGTTGATTTGGTTGAGTGAATTACGAAAAGGTACTTCTTCTAAACGCTTATCTAAAATTGATAATTTTTCATCTCGACCCATTAACCTCTTTGAGAGAGAAGTTATAATAGGGAAAAGAGGATCGGCAACATCATCTGCATAGATTTGATCCCCTAACAAAAATAAAGCACTCGGTCGCTTGCTAAGGTCACCATATGTTGATTGCAGTTCCATATCACCCGCAGCTAACACATCGTCTCTCTCGCCGTGGGATTTTCGACATGAACCGTATAAAACGTGTGATTCTAAATCTCTATTGATAAAGAACGAAGGATATTTTAAGTTCCCATAAACGATAGACTGGGATTCGTGTTGATTGAGAAGACCTAAGTCCCCAAGGTCTAAAGTTTTAGATTTTCTTTTTAAAAAAAGATTGTAGCCGAGAAGAGTGTCCACAGGAAATTCCCCATGAACTGGTATCAGTTTGAGGAGATATATAAAAAGTCTTTTCCCAAACCGGATGGACTCGGCTTTACATTGAATGTCGAACTCAGGTAGTTCCTTAGTCATTTTGAATAATTTAGCATCCATTTGAAATGGATAACTTGTTGCTATCCAAATAATGACGCTGTTAGCTTCTACCCTTCTTAAAATAGGTCCAGCCAAAATAATTGGTAAATCCATTACAAACACCACCATGTTTTATGAATATCCTTTAACTTATTCGTAAAGCTTGGGATAGGTGAGTGAAGTGGGAGTTATTAAAATATGTATTTTGAAAGTTTTAAGTTTAAGTATATTAGATTAGTTATCTGAATAGTGTAATATACAAGGTATAAAATCACTAATCTTTGTTGTTAAAATAATAGACTACAAATAGAAAAGAGGACTCATCATATGAAGATTCTTGTTGTTGGTGCAGGTGCAATCGGTGGCTATTTTGGCGGAAGGCTATTGGAAAAGGGTGAGGACGTTACATTCCTTGTTAGAGAGAATAGAAAGAAACAATTAGAAAAAACAGGATTAAAGGTTGAAAGCGTCAATGGAGACTTTGAATTAACCCCACGATTGTTACTTGCTTCTCAAAACCAAGAGAAGTTCGATGTGATAATAATTTCAACAAAGTCATACCAATTAAACCAAGCTATAAAAGATGTTCGACTACATTTAGAAGATGACGGAATGATATTACCTCTATTAAATGGTATTTCACATATGGATGAGTTGATTGAAAATTTCGGTGAAGATAATGTGATTGGTGGTCTGTGTTTTATAGAATCAACTCTTAACGAATACGGCACAATTGTTCAAACAAGTCCTATACATCAACTAGTATTTGGGGAAAGAACAGGAGAAAGTACGCCTCGTATAGAGCGTTTGAAATCAGCGTTTGAAGATACAAAAGCAGATTTTATTTTAAGTGATCATATTAATCAAGATATGTGGCATAAGTATTTATTTATTACGGTTATGTCGGGGATTACTTCATTGATGAACTCAGCGATTGGACCAATTCGAGAATTGGAATCTGGTCAACGAATTATTTTAACATTCTTAAACGAGATTACAGAGGTAATGAAGAAAATCAATGCACCTATAAAGGAAGACATTGCCGACATTCAATTTTCTCGAATAAACGAAATGAATGCAGGTATGAAATCTTCCATGCAAAGAGATATGGAAAAGTCAGTTCCAATAGAGATTGAACACTTACAAGGATATTTACTTAAAAAAGCAAAAGAACATCATATTGAAGTTCCGATATTGGAGACCATCTATACTAAGTTAACTCTTTATGAACAAAACAGAAAATAAAGTTGAAGATACGCGGGAATAATAGATATTATAAAATTCTTGTAAAAACATGTAATGAAAGGAAGAAAATCAATGAAAGCATTTGTCTTGGAATTGGGAGAACTTAAAATAAAAGATATGGAAGAACCGTCCGCAAAAAAGGGACAAGTAGTGGTGTCGATTCATGTGGCTGGCTTAAACAGACGTGATTTGTATATACCTGATCGCCAAGGAAATAAAAGTGAAGCGTTAATACTTGGTTCGGATGGTGCTGGGGTGATTCATTCAATAGGGGAAGATGTAGTGGGTTTCTCCATAGGAGATGAAGTAATAATTAATCCAGCTCTTCGTTGGTACGATACTAGTGATGCACCACCGATAGGTTTCGATATTTTAGGAATGCCGGATAATGGAACATTTGCAGAAAAAGTTGTCATATCCGCCGAACAACTGGAGAAAAAACCTGAGTATTTGTCATGGGAAGAAGCTAGTGTAGTTGCTCTGTCAGGGTTGACTGGTTATCGTGCCTTATTTACGAAGGGAAATGTAAAAAAAGGAGACACAGTCTTTATTCCCGCAGCAGGAAGCGGTGTATCGAGTTTTCTAATACAATTTGCAAAAAACGCAGGAGCCAAAGTAATTGTCACCTCTAGAAGTGAAGACAAGCGCAAACATGCACTAAAGTTAGGTGCAGATATTGCAATAGATACAAATAGCGACTGGAACAAAGAATTAGCCGACGAAACCATTGACCTAATTATAGAAAGTGTAGGAAGAGCAACATTCAATCGTTCTCTCGACATTCTTAAAAAAGGAGGCCGTATCGTTGTGTTTGGGGCAACAACTGAAGATACAATAGATTTTGATTTACGCAAGTTCTTCTACGGACAATACCAGTTATTCGGATCAACTATGGGTAGCAGGCAGGAACTTCGAGCAATGTTAGCCCATATGGAAAACTTTCAAATGCACCCGGTAGTTGATCGTGCATTTGAATTTGATCAAGTTCAAGACGCGTTTGATTATCTTAAAAAAGGAAAGCAGTTTGGAAAAGTAGCTGTGCGTGTGAGTAACTAATATCAAGTCTAAATTTAATTTTTCAAATTAAATACAATTCATCTTTCTTTTCGTATAACAACATGAACCTTAGCACAAACTAAGTTTGATGTTCAAACCACGAAATGGAGGAAGAAATTAGATGACACAAAATCCACAAGGTCAAATGCACGAAAATATGCATACAGGTCCAGTATCAGCACAGATGAATCATGGTGGCCATGAAGTGTTGGATCTTCATGAAGTACTATCAGCAGCAATTGCTGGATTAGACCAGTTCACATTATTACGTCCACACGTACAAGATCAAGAATTAATGACTATGATGGACCGCCAATTCAATTTCATGCAAGAGGAGTACAATATTACAGTCGATTGTTTCAAAACAGGTCAAGATCCAATGAAACGAACACAAGAATATATGATGAAGCAAGACAATGACTTTGTATACGGTTTAAAACAATCACAACCTAAAAAGCCAATGCAATCAACTTCACAAATATCAGATGAAATTATTTCAGGGTTCATGGCTAGTGTCCACAAGTCAGCAGCATCTTTAAAAACGATGTCTGCCCTAGAAACGACAAATCCAGTTGTTCGACGTGTCCTTCAGGATTCAGTACCTAATTGTATTGAAATGGCGTATGAAGTTTCAATTTACCAAAACAAACATCATTACTACCAAGTGCCTCAGCTAGCGCAGCAAGACATGATGGCAATGGTGAATAGTTTTGCTCCATCATCAATTCAGCCAGGTGGTATGAATAATTAAATAGTTCCGTATTAAAAGCCAGGGCGGCAAGTCCCTGGCTTTTTTGAGTTCTCAATAAAAACTCTCACTAATCTCGTTTGAATAACCCTAAAGTGGGAAAGAGTATTTAACATAGAAGGAAGTACGCATTAGTAGAGGAGGGACTTGAATGAAAGATTGTACCATCGTAGGTGGTGGGCCATCAGGGTTAAGTGCCACCTTAGTATTAGGGAGAGCGAGAAGAAATGTGATTTTGGTTGATAACAATGAAGCGCGGAATAAAGTAACTTCTGCTGCAAATGGTTTTGTAACACGTGATGGTATAAAGCCGGCTGAATTTCGAGAGCAGGCCCATAAAGAATTCAGCGAATATCCAACAATTGAAACAATGGAAGATAAAGTTGTGAAAATAGAAAAATTAAAAGAAGGATTTATTATTAAAACACAATTGGGCAAGGAATGGACGACAAGAAAAGTCATTTTAGCTACGGGTGTAAAAGAGAAATTCCCAAACATCCCAAATCTACGAGACTTTTACGGTAAAAGTATATATAACTGTCCTTATTGCGATGGCTGGGAATTGCGAGATAAACCACTAGCATTATTTGGAATTGTTAATTATACATTCCATACTGCAGAAATACTGCGTAATTGGTCACAAGATTTAATAGTATTTACAAACGGACAAGAATTGACAAAAAGCCAAGCACAAAGAATGAAAAAGTCTAAACTTAGAGTAGAAACGAGCCCAGTACTTCTCCTTACCGGAAAAGATGGGATACTCCAAAAAGTAGAACTTGAAAATGGACTTGTGATTGATCGAGTAGGAGGATTCGTTACACCTGAACTTGTTCAAGCGACGGAACTAGGAACAAAACTCGGGCTAAAGCTAAATGATAAGGGTGGTCACCACTCAGATGAAGTAGGAAATACAAAAATAGACGGGCTTTTTGTTGCAGGGGAAGCCTCAAATATTTATCCATCTCAACTGATTATTGCGGCTGCAAGCGGAGCAGAAACAGCAATGGCAGTGAATGTGGAACTGACACACGAAGGGGTATTGGGAAGTCAAAAACATATATAACAAAGATTTGAGTTCGTTAAAAAATAAAATATAAAATTTAAGAACTCTCTTAAACTAAGCTTACTTCCTATAGTGGTAGTAAGCTTTTTGGGGGAAATTGATTAAATGACAAGAACTCAACAATTATTACATTTATATTACTAAAACTTGCAGGAGAACCTGCATTAAGGTACAATTAATTAGTCGAGCAGTTCATGTCTGTATTTATGGGGGTATTATATGAAGGATTTACTGCATAAGATAGAAGATTCCTATAATGATTTTTCAGCAGGACAAAAGAGAATTGCTGATTTGTTTAAAGAAAATCAGATTGTGCTAGCTTTTTCTTCAGCTCTAGAGGTCGGTAAAAAAGTAGGTGTTAGTGAATCGACTGTTATTCGATGGGCCCAAAAGATAGGATTTAAAGGGTACGCAGACTTTCAGCATGTTATACAAAAGAAGCTAGCAGAGCAGCGGATTGAACAAGTAGAGGACGACGATACTAAATATGCGTCGCAATCCATTGTGAAAAATTTACTTGATGCAGATATAAAGAGTATTTCACAATTAAAAGAAACTTTACAAGAAGAACAGTTACTTCAAGTAGTGGATTTAATTGGCTCAGCTAAAAAAATATATGTGACCAGTAACTTTTTCGATTACGGCTTAGCCCATTCTTTTGCCCATTGGATGAACATGATGCTCAATAATACAAAATTATTGATGCAAGAAGATGTGCAATACTACCATCAACTATCTAAGTTAACAGAGGAAGATGTGCTCATTGCGTTTGCCTTCCCACGTTACACCAAAAAGTTAATGGAAATATTGGAAATAGCAAAAGAACAGGGTACAACCATTATTATCATCACAGATAACAAGGATGCACCAGTGATGAGTTTTGCTGATATTGCATTATTTGTACCTATATCGACAAGTTTAAACATTGATTCCTATACAGCTGTTCATGCTTTACTAACATCAATTATGCGATTTATCTACGTAAAAGAGCATGATAAAGTAAAACAAAATTTAGACAGTCTTGATGCTGCATATGAAAGAAATGATATTTTTGTTAAAACTAGAACGATAGTAACAAATGAATATTAAAAACAGATAAGGGGAGATTTATTTATGAAAAAGAAATTCGCATTTTTAACAGCAATCGCTACAACAGCTATGCTAATAGCAGGTTGTGGAACTGATGAAGAAACAACAGGTAACACAGGGTCAGAAGCAGAAACAGATTACAACTTAACCGAAGAAGGTAAGTTAACATATGCATCAAGTGGTTTATACAAACCATTTAACTATACTGAAGGCGGCGAATTGACAGGCTTTGACGTGGAGATTGGTGCTGCAATCGCTGAAGAAATGGGATTAGAACCAAACCCTGTTACTACACCTTGGGAAACAATTACGCAGTCTTTACTTGGAGACAAGTTTGATGTAATTATTGGTTCAATGGCTATAACTGCGGACCGTGCGAAACGTGTGAATTTCTCGGATCCTTACTACTACTCTGGTGGGATGCTATTCGTACCAGCAGGTAGCGATGAAATTTCTTCTGAAGCAGACTTAGAAGGTAAACGAATTGGTGTTGTTGCACAAAGTACGTACGATACTGCAGCACAACAATACACAGATGATATTAAGTACTATAACAGTGATGTTGTTGCGTTAAATGATTTAACAGTTGAAGGTAGATTAGATGCTGTAATTACAGCTGATGTTGTTGGATTTGAGGCAATGAAAGCAGGATTAGAAATTAAAGATGTAGGCGTACCATTATGGATTGAACAAGCTGCAGTAGCCGTTCGTAAAGAAGATGAAAAATTGTTAGAAGATATTAATAAAGCACTTCAAGCAATTATTGATAATGGAACTTATGAAGAAATTTCTGATAAATGGTTCAAGCGTAATCTTCTTGATGTTGATTTAGAAGGAATCGAAATTCTTAACTAATCATATTCAGGGAAGGAGAACATGATGGAACTTTTAAAAACGATATTTGAAGTCTTCATGAATACCTATCCAGGCTTTCTCGAAGCAATGCTTATTACGTTACAAATAACAGCAGTTGCGCTAATTTTGGGTACAGTGTTTGGATTAATGTTTGCGTTAATGAAAATTTCTAGATCAAGAATTTTACAAACGATTGCAAACGTTTATATTACGATTATTCGAGGTACACCATTAATTGTTCAAATTATGTTTTTGTATTTTGGAATAACCACTTTAGTTGTTTTATCAGGTTTTTGGGCAGGGGCTATAGCACTCGGTATTCATAACGGTGCTTACATTGCGGAAATTTTCCGTGGTGCCATTCAAGGAATTGATAAAGGACAGCGAGAAGCGAGTAGTTCACTAGGTATGACTAGAGCACAGAGCATGCGTCGTATTGTTTTCCCACAAGCTTTAAAACGCTCAATTCCGCCACTTGGGAATCAGTTTATTATTACACTGAAAGATTCTTCTCTTGTTTATATCATCAGTGTGCCGGAATTATTCGCTATGGCAAACCGTGAAGCGGCACAGAATTTTAAATCGTTAGAAACTTATTTAGTAGTCGGTGGTTATTACTTAGTACTGGTCATGATTTTCACCTATTTATTAAGATGGTATGAAAATAAACTAGATGTCGATAAATAAGAAGGAGGAGCTTATATGTTAAAAGGGTCAAATATTCATAAATCATTTGGCGATTTAGAAGTACTAAAAGGCATTGATTTAGAAGTCGCTCCTTCTGAAGTGGTCGTTCTAGTTGGTGTCAGTGGTTCTGGTAAAAGTACTTTACTAAGGTGTTTCAACTTTTTAGAACATATTAATCAGGGAACTATCGAAATTGATGGGCATGAAGTTAACCCGAAGAAAGATAAACTTTCAAAAATCCGTGCCGAGGTAGGAATGGTATTTCAACACTTCAATTTATTCCCACATATGACCGTTTTGGAGAATGTCATAGAGGCACCTATAATTGTGAAGAAGATGAAAAAGGAAGACGCTATTGTATTAGGGAAACAGCTACTTGAAAAAGTAGGTTTGTCAGATAAAGCTGATGTTTATCCTAGTAAATTATCTGGTGGACAAAAACAACGTGTGGCCATCGCTAGATCACTTGCCATGGAACCAAAGGTGTTACTATTTGATGAACCAACATCTGCACTAGACCCAGAATTAGTCGGTGAAGTGTTAGAAGTTATGCAGCAACTCGCACTAGAAGGCATGACAATGATTGTAGTGACGCATGAAATGAAGTTCGCGCGCAATGTAGCTAATCGCATCATTATGTTGGATGAAGGACGTATCATTGAGTCCGCTGATCCAGAGACATTCTTTGGAAATCCTACACATGAACGAACAAAACAGTTTATAAAGTTAGTCGATTAAATAGGAAAGCCTCACTTGTCAGTAGTAAAACTGACAAGTGAGGCTTTTTTAAGTGGATAAGAAGTTGGAATTAGTTGAATCCGGTGAGAAACTTATCGGCGACCGTAACCGTAACCATAAGGATATGGTTGAGGAGCAACTGTGGGAGGGACAACTACTGTTTCATTGATTTCTTCATAGTAAGTTTTAGGTACATCTACAATATGTTGTCTATTCACATTAATCAAAGGTTGGATATATGGAACTTCTCGGTGAGTATAAGAATCGGTATAGCGGCACAAAGGCGGGCATACGATTGGTTGTACAGCGGGCGCCACCATTGGTGAGACAGCAGAAGGTCTACATCCATAGTTTGGTTTATTTGAATGATGCATAAATAATTCACCTCCATTCTCTATATCTATTAACAAATGCAGTTATAGAGGATTTGGAAACGGCGCTCTAATCATTTTTTAACATTCTCTCAAAGGTTTATCGATGGAATAATAATAAAGTACTAGAATTGGTGTGATTCTAAGTGCTTTTAAGAGGAAATAATGTATCCAAATCAGAGAAAGTATAAAAATTTACAACAATATTTGTATTACAATAAAAGTACTTGAGTTACCTATGTATTTTTGTATTATTGACGCTATTAGAAAGCTGAGGAAGGGATTATAAACTATTAAAGAACATTTTCCTTTAATGTATGAAGAAGGATCAAAATGGGTGTATTCTGATCCTTTTTAAAAACATAAGAAAGTATATAACTATAAAGAG
>NZ_ALJG01000199.1 GCF_000286315.1 Paenisporosarcina sp. TG20
GAAATCAACTTTGTTCGGATATTTTACTAGATTTTTTATTATGAAATTGACTCATTTAATAAAAATAAGCAAACTAACATGGATTGTTAGTTTGCTTATCTAAAGGTATAGGATACTACTTTTTATTTTTCTGAAATACATATTTCTTTCATTAAACTAAATATTTTAAAAGTCATTATTTCTCTGCATAAGCTTTATTAAATAACTGTAAGTAATCCTCGTGAGTTATCTCTCTAGCATTACTCTGAGTGGAACCATTCTCAAATGACGATGTAGCTAGATAGTTAAAGTCAGCTATATTTATTTCCTTTAAAGAAGCGAAGGACGGAATTAATATATCTTTTGCCAATTGCTTCATTTCTTCGACAAGTGCTATAGTCGCTTCCTCATCCGTAGCTTTTTCTTTAACGATTCCCATCGTTCTTGCGATCGTGGCATGTTTCTTAATATCTGCCATAGCATTGTATTCAATCACATAAGGTAAGAACATGGAATTGGCCACGCCATGAGGGGTATCATACAAACCGCCAATTGCTTCTGCCATACAGTGAACAGATGCGACATCCGCATGTGAAAAAGCCATTCCTGCAATCGTTGAACCAATCATCATATGGTAACGTGCCTCTTTATTTGATCCATCTTCTACGGCCTTTCTTAAGTTAGGATAAATATGCTTAATTGCCTGAATGGCTAAGCCATCTGATACGGGATTTGCTCTTTTACAAGTAAATGCTTCAATGGCATGAACCAAGGCATCCATTCCTGTCGAAGCAGTCAACGGGGCAGGTAAGCCATATGTAAGTTCTGGGTCTACTATTGCAACGACTGGTGCGATGTTCACATCTTTAATTGTAAATTTAATTTTCCGGACTGTATCTGTTATGACAGAAGACCGAGTGACTTCTGCTCCTGTTCCAGCTGTTGTAGGAATGGCAATAATGGGCTTAACAGCACTAGGCACTTGACCGCGTCCCGCAAAGTCTTGTGGTCGCTTTCCGTGTACTTGCAAAACAGCTATGGCCTTGGCTGCATCAATAACTGAACCTCCACCTAGAGCAATAATATAATCCGCATCAAAATCACGGGCACTGTTTCCTCCCTCAATGCAATCCGTATCTTTTGGGTTTGGTTTGACATTGGTAAAAACCTTGACATCATAGTTTTCTAGTTGTTGAAGAAGTTTATCAACAAAACCCAGCTTTTCAATACCAGGATCAGAAACAATAAAAATTCTGTTGCCTTCTTTTATGTGCTCCGCTACATTTTGAAAACTACCATTTCCACAATAGATTTTAGTAGGCAAATTAAAATCAAAAGATTCCATTATCATCCCTCATTTTCTGAAAATTGAACTATAATGAATATATTAAATGATTAAACTAGAGTTGTCGAACTACTGTAATGAAGAAAGCGGAATCACACAACAAATTGACTAAAGAATAATAGAATACTATACTTGAGAATAATTGGAAACGCTTACGTTTTATAAATTTGATATGAGGAGAATGTACATGTCTAACTTCGGTAATAAAGTACAATTTAGTGTCTATCAAACTATGACAAACCCGGATCCAGAAAGACTTCCTGTTGTATATGAGGAATGGGAAAAACGTGCACGAGATATATTAAAAGATGGTCCTTACTACTATGTTGCTGCTGGTGCTAGTGGGGGGAAAACAATGAAAGCAAATCTACAGGCATTTGACTCTTGGAAAATTGTTCCTCGAATGCTTAGAGATGTTGAAAATCGCGATACAACAATTGAATTATTTGGACAAACATATAACTATCCTTTACTCCATGCCCCAATTGGTGTTCAATCAATCATTCATGAAGATGGTGACTTAGGTTCAGCAAGGGCATGTGCAGCAATTGGAGTGCCATATATTGCAAGTTCCGCCTCAACAGTTCCTATGGAAAAGATTGCAGAAGCTATGGGGGATGCACCCAAATGGTTTCAATTATATTGGAGTAAAGACCCTGAAGTTACTGCGAGTTTTTTAAAAAGAGCTGAAGCCTCAGGGTATTCGGCAATCGTTGTTACTTTAGATACACCAATGATGGCTTGGAGAGAATATGATTTAAAAAACCTGTATTTACCTTTCTTAATGGGGGAAGGGGTTGGCAATTATTTAACAGATCCAGCTTTTTGTTCAAAACTTGAGAAGTCTCCAAAAGAGGATCCAAACGCCGCAATCATGCATTGGGCAAAGGTTTTTGGGAATGCTGCACTTACATGGAGTGATTTGTCTTTTTTGAGAGAACATACAACACTACCAATCTTAGTAAAAGGAATTATGCATCCAGAAGATGCAAAACTAGCATTAGAGCATGGGGTTGATGGGATTATTGTTTCCAATCATGGAGGTCGCCAAGTTGATGGTGCTTTAGGGGCACTTGATGCGCTACCACTCGTGTGTGAAGTAATTAATAATCAAATTCCTGTGCTCATGGATAGTGGTATTAGACGGGGATCTGATGTCATCAAAGCACTTGCTCTAGGTGCAAAAGCAGTGCTTGTAGGAAGACCCTGTATGTATGGGCTAGCCGTAGCTGGTGAACGAGGAGTGAAAGAAGTTTTACGAAATCTGATTGCAGACATGGATATCACTATGGCGTTGAGCGGGGAAAAGTCTGTGCGTGAGATAAACAAATCAATTCTTATGGAATCTAAGAGATAATTTCCATTGAAAGATAGAAAAGAAGTAAATTTAAAACACTAACTAGTAAAATGAAATGTTTCTCTATGCTAGATTGTTAAAAGTAAGTCTCGATCTCTTTTCGAAAGTTTTAATTGAAATCCACTAGGAACTTTACTAAAATTTAATGTGGACATTAGATAAGAATATTAGGGAAATTTCAGAGGTGATTTAAATTGGGGAAATTGTTTCCGCAAGTTTACGATATAATAATGAATCCGCTTGAAAAGACTTATTTCAAGAAAATCAGAACATCGCTTATTAGCAAAGCAGAGGGAAGGGTACTCGAAATTGGTTCAGGAACTGGAGTGAATTTTCCTTACTACACGAATGCAATTATGGTAGATGCGATTGAACCTAATCCTTTAATGAGTAAAAGATCAGGTAAACGTATAAGGGAATCTAGTATTCCAATTCGAACTTATTTACTCAAAGCAGAAAAACTTCCCTTTCCTGAAAATACATTTGATTCAGTAGTAGCGACGTTAGTTTTTTGTACCATAACGGAGCCTAATAAAGCTCTCCAAGAAATTCAACGTGTTTGTAAACCTGGAGCAAAAATACTGTTCTTTGAACATGTTCGAATGAATCAAAAATCCTTAGGTATAACTCAAGACTTACTAACACCTTTATGGAGAAAAGTTTGTGATGGATGTCATTTAAACCGGGATACGCTTAATATATTGAAACAATCAAACTTATCAATTTTAAAAGTGAATCCTCATTATGGAGGTCTCTTTTTAAGTATTGAGTGTACAATTTGAGAAGACAACCACCAGTTTGGCTTTTATTTTTTAAAAACAACGTAATATGAGATCGAGCCATTTTTTATAAATAGTACTACAGGCAGCGGCCGAAGTATATCTTCGGCCGCTGCTATAATTAGGAGTCGTTATACAGAGTGGTTTTCAGAAACGAATCTGAGGTAGCTTTGCTCTGATTCTCTTATTAATCATGATACCTTTAATGAACCTTATTCAATATTTTCTTCAATAAAATCCCAATGACTAAAGCAGGAATTACACAAAATATTGGTAACCAAGTAGGACCTAATAATACTCCGAATAGATGAAATTTAGCTGAGTAAATTACACCAATAGTTAAGAATATGCGCCAATTACAAATGGAAGGAATGAGTAAGGTTTTTTACCTCCCCCGGCATCTTTATAAGCATCCCACATGGCAAAAAAGTACAGACAAGGATAAAACATTAACCATTGAAAATCAGTTTCTTGAATCGCTTTTTCAATCTCTTCAATAAAACTAAGTAAAATAGCTATATTTATATTGGCTTGTACATTGACCAATATTTCTAAAAATATCAGAAGTAATCCTTTAAGGTATTTTCCATTGAATAATTGGCCAAAACCAGGAAGGGCTATACTCCAAAGAAGTTTTTCGTTTGTTTCCACAACATCCTAATCCTTTTCTCGGTAGGATGCTAAAGGAGGTCGTTCAAACCAGCTGTTTTTAATCATGATATTCATTCCATCTTCATTAAACTTCATCGTTTCTGTCATTAATCGAGAGAAGTCAACAACTAAATCACTTCTCATGCTCGTTGCTATTGCATTGCCATAGTTACTAGCCCCAGATCCCATCATCATTAGATAATGAAACATTAATAATTTATCCGAAAAAGGTGACTCTGAAGAATCAGTTACATCCTGGTTGATTGCCATTGGCATTGTTACTGGTAGAGAATGTTTCTCTAAATAATCACTAAATACCTTTAAATGCTTAGTCCCAATTTCTTTACCTCTTAAAAAATAATCCCTTACTTCTTTTGAATCAGTTATTTGGGCAAAACCAAAGCTAATACATAAACCGATATTGTTTGAAAGGATGTTTACATAAAGAGTAGTAACTTCTTGTGATGTGAGAGGTCTTGTACCCAATAATTCTAAAATAAAAGATTGTTTGTGAATAAATTCGATTTCTGTTGGATAAGGGATGTAGGGAGGACGAATTGTTAATCCTTTTTCTAAAATAATCTGAGAAGTTTCAGAATTTAGCTTAATTAAATTTATTAAATTATTGGAATTCAAGGAAAGAATATCCTGCCGATAAATAGTAGTTAATGAAATTGCATCACCCGACAAGCCCAAAGAAATCATGTTTCTAATGTAGTATAAACAGAAATTATCTGAGAATAACCGTTTTGCCTTTAAATTTACATCTTCATCCGTAAAGCCCTGTGGGACTTGTATTTCTTCAGAAGTTAATATCCCATGTATCGAATTAACATACTCTTGAGATCCTGCTAATACTTTTTCAGCAAGTGATTTTATATTGGTATCTTTGATATGAAAAAGTAAATACTTGTATACACATACAGACATACTTTCATTAAGATAGGCTTCCCATAAATAACTTATCTCTGCAGAAGTTAAACGAGGATCATGTTCAATGTTCAATACGTCCACCCTTTCTTTGTATCATGATAAGGTAAATAATTCCCTATTTGAGTGAATTTATTCGTACTGTTTTTTAACTTAGTTGATTTTTTATTGAATTGAGGAGGATTATTTAAACTTGATATTTAAAGATGAGTGAAGTTAAAACAAAAAAATGCCTGCTGAAATTACATCTTCAACAAACATTTTCTATCAACTAGTATTAAGTTTTAGATCAATCCTCTTCATGATTGATTGTTATATATTCATTCTTCCGTAGATTACGTAAGAAAAAGCAGCTGTAAACACTAATAAATCATTCCAAATCTTTTTGAACAGATTGAGTAGCAAGTTTTTCGATGATTCTTCTCTTTCGATATAGCATTTTGCCTGCTTCAGCTATATCACTTACAGCACTGCGGTTAATAAATGCACCAAATACAAAACCAGCAATTGGCACCATTTGAAATAGCTTCTTCCATCCCAATCGATCACGGAAAGAGAATACAACTTCGCGCCAACCTTGAATTTCTGAAAGAACCTCTCTTTTAATTGAATCATCTGGATTATCGAAATGAGTCAATTGATTTAGGATCGTTTGTTTTCCAACAATATCAGCCGAGACGAATTGAAGACATTTCACGATAAATAAACGCTCTACTTTAGAGTTAGGATCATACCCATAACAAATTGCTATATCCTGAATTGTTTTTAACTGTAAACCTAGAAGTACTGGAATATCGATAGTTAAGGTGAAGATTCCACCAATACCCGTTGTGGCCCCTTGAATGGTTGCAAGATTCTTTCGATTAGTCGTTAGTTTATCAACAGCCTGATCCATATTGGTTAGTGGTAGGTTTGATACATCATCCAATGATTTAATTGAATCACCAGAATAATAAGAAGAGATAGCAGATATTGGACTTAAGTAGCTACCGCCGGTTTGAATATAGTGACCAAGCTCGTCCAAGATAATACCAATTTTATTTTGAATAAAGGTAGGGGTCCATTTATCAATGAGTTTGAAGGGGTAACGACCGAGCTTTTCCCAAAACCATAAACCATTTTGGCTGTTCTCCCATTCCTCTGCTTTTTTTAATTCTTGTGTTAGCCATTCAATCGATTCAGTCAATTTGGTGTTCTCCTCTTTTATAGAATACCTGTAGTACGAAAACTTCTTAAATAAGTTTCATTTCATTAGAAGGATGTGCTTTTGCTATTATCTTAATCCTTTTTAATTACATTTTAGAGGATTACAATAATGTATAAGCTAATAATTAGATGAATGTAACCAAGCATTGTATGATTTCTATTGAGAGTATCTTAAAGGAGTGAGCATTTTTGGATTCCATTAAAATGAAGAAGTTTAATAATATACCTTTATCAGTTCTTGACCTTGCGCCAATAAAGCAAGGTAGCAATGCGAGGGAGTCATTTAAAAATAGTGTGGAATTGGCTAAGCATGTTGAATCACTAGGATTTAATCGCTATTGGTTAGCAGAGCATCACAATATGCCAGGTATTGCTAGCTCCGCAACATCTGTAATCATCGGACATATTGCAGGTGCTACAAATCACATTCGCGTTGGCTCTGGAGGTGTCATGCTACCAAACCATGCGCCACTTGTGATTGCTGAACAATTCGGTACACTAGAATCATTGTATCCAGGGAGAATTGATCTTGGACTTGGACGTGCACCAGGTAGTGACCAAGCAACAGCATATGCTTTACGCCGAACTTTGAATAGCAATGGTGAAGATTTTCCAGATCAATTAACTGAACTTCAAGGCTATTTTGATCATACACAACCCACACGCGTTCGGGCATTTCCTGGAGAAGGGCTTGAGGTTCCAATTTGGCTCCTAGGTTCAAGTGGTTTCAGTGCTCAACTAGCTGCGAGAAAGGGGCTTCCATTTTCGTTTGCCAGTCATTTTTCAAACGATTATACACTACCTGCGATGCAACTTTACCATCAACATTTTACACCTTCCAATGTGCTAAAAGAACCTTATGCAATGCTTGGTGTTAATGTGATTGCAGCAGAAACGGATGAAAAAGCTAGATGGTTAGCAACGTCGCAACAGCAACAGATGTTTGACTTAATGCAAGGAAAACCAAGACAATTCCAACCACCAATTGACGATTTAAATACTGCTTGGACGATGAGGGAACAAGCAGCATTTGACGAGAAACTTTCTTCAACCTCAACAATCGTTGGAAATCCAGATACCGTTAAACGAAAACTTGAAAGTTTCCTAAAAGCAACGAAAGCAAATGAAATAATCATTAATTCTTCAATTTACCATCAAGAAGATCGACTACATTCTTATGAAATTGTTGCAGAAATGATGGATTAATTATGGACTCTATGACGAAGATTTCATTTTGTATGAGATCTTTGCTAGAGAATGTAAAGGGGGACTTATGAATAAAGAACTATTTAAATTGGATTGCAAGAAAGAATTTTCTAGAGGAATGAAAGGTTGGGACTTTTCCTATCTAAAAGGAAGAACAGAGGAAGATTCACTGCCTTGGGACTATGGTGAAATAATTAGAAAGTATATAGGGCCAGCTGATAATTTGCTAGACATGGGTACCGGCGGCGGAGAGGTACTTTTAACGCTTAATCACCCGTATGAATTGACATCAGTTACGGAAGGTTATTTACCGAATCTAGAGTTATGCGAGAAAAAACTCGGTCATTTAGGAATTACAGTGAAATTTGTAGATGAAGATGATCACCTTGAATTTAATAATTGTTCTTTTGATATTGTTATTAACCGTCATGAATCTTTTGATATTAATGAAGTTCATCGAGTGTTAAAGCCATCTGGCCATTTTATCACGCAGCAAATAGGCGGTCAGAACAATAGAGACATAGCCAAATACGTTATCAAAGACCTCTCAGATAGTCCATATAAGGACAATAACCTTCCTGAGAATATCAAGAAAATTGATAGTGCAGGGCTTAAAATTATTCAAGCTGATGAATATTTTCCGAAAATGAAGTTTTATGATATAGGAGCTTTCGTGTACTTTGCTTCAATAATAAAGTGGGAATTTCCCGGATTTACGGTAGATAACTGTTTTGACCGATTATGGCAATTGGAATTACAAAGAGAGAAACAAGGCTATATAGAATCGAAAGAACATCGTTTTTTAATTATTTCTCAAAAATAGCACCCTAATATAGGGGCTGTCTAATAAGTTCTTAAAATAAAAAAGGTGAAGAAAAACGAGTGTTTTTCTCCACCTTTTTTTGTTTTTATTTATTTATCTCGAGAGTAGCTGGCAGATACCTTCTACTTTCAATAGGTGTGGGCTAATACCACAATTCCAAACTCTCTGTGAACCTTTTCCAAGCACGCAGTATAAATCAAAGGAATGCCAGTGGAATGCCCGCCTGTTTCCTGCATTGCGACGCTAGCTTCGAAACATGAAAGTGCATTGTAACAAAAATTACTAGATTGGATTAGATGGCTTGTCTTATTCTTTGAAGTTATGGTGCAGTAGGTTTGCCGTCCAAAATGACCCGTAAACCAATGGCGATACAGTCTGATATATCCTATTCAACAGATCATAACATCATTTGTACTTTCTTAAAGGACCGGGTGTACTTTGCCCGGTTTTTTTTACAAAATAAGAAACCACCATGGCATACGTTACGTTTAACGTATGCCACCATGTACCATGAAAAGTGATCTTAAAAATAGAGGAAATAGTAAACCCCTTCAAAAAAATAAAGTATTGAAGAGGTTAGTTAAATATTATCTTTTTGTCTACAGGGAGTTTTCATACAAAAGTATATAAATTTAGTGAGCCATGAATCCAGTATTCCCGGTAATTTAAGGAGTAGGTTCCAGTATGATACCGCTGATTTGCGCT
>NZ_ALJG01000200.1 GCF_000286315.1 Paenisporosarcina sp. TG20
TGTTCAGTTTTCAAGGTTCACTTGGTTTTGGTTATATGGAGCGGGTGAAGAGAATCGAACTCTCATCATCAGCTTGGAAGGCTGAGGTTTTACCACTAAACTACACCCGCGTTATTATAAAATTATGAAAGGAAGTTATTGGCGCGCCCGGCAGGAGTCGAACCCACAACCTTCTGATCCGTAGTCAGACGCTCTATCCAATTGAGCTACGGGCGCTAGTTGCTTGGTGCGGCCGAGAAGAGTCGAACTTCCACGGGATTTCTCCCACTAGGCCCTCAACCTAGCGCGTCTGCCATTCCGCCACGACCGCTTTGTATTTTAACAACAAGAATTATTGTACCATGTTAAAACAAAGAAGTCAATGAGGAAAATGATGAGCCATGTAGGATTCGAACCTACGACCCTCTGATTAAAAGTCAGATGCTCTACCAACTGAGCTAATGGCTCGCAAACTTAATAAAAAATGGTTGGGGAACCTGGATTCGAACCAGGGCGTGACGGAATCAAAATCCGTTGCCTTACCGCTTGGCTATACCCCAATAAAAAAATGGCGGTCCCGACCGGGATCGAACCGGCGATCTCCTGCGTGACAGGCAGGCATGTTAACCGCTACACCACGGGACCATTTGGTTGCGGGGGCAGGATTTGAACCTGCGACCTTTGGGTTATGAGCCCAACGAGCTACCGAACTGCTCCACCCCGCGATAATAAAATTAGTTTAACTTACTGTTATAAACACTAACGTGAGTTTTTCATTTTACTCATGACAACAATTAGTGAGTATTGAGTATAACATACTTCCTTCAAAAGAAAAGAAAGGTTGGTGACCCCTACGGGATTCGAACCCGTGTTACCGCCGTGAAAGGGCGGTGTCTTAACCGCTTGACCAAGGGGCCATGGCTCCGAAGGTAGGACTCGAACCTACGACCATCGCATTAACAGTGCGGTGCTCTACCACTGAGCTACTTCGGAATAATGTTATGTAACTAATCGACTTTCCCTATTATAAAGAGTTGAATCGACTTCGTCAACCCCTTTGGGTCAATTTGTTATTAAAATTATAACTCTAATTTTGATAATTGTCCTGAACACTTGCCACAACGGTACTTTGTGGTGTTTATACGGATTTTCCTTCTATAAAGTTGCCCACAAGAAATACAACCGTATACATGTTGGATTCTTCGCCTTTTCTTCTTGGTGGATTCCAAGTTTGCGCAAAACCTTGGAGAATTAGTCATTTTTAATAATTCCCTAAAATCTCTATCTCGGTGTTTGTATCCTTTTCCTTCTATATGTAAATGGTAGTGACACAGTTCATGTCGGATAATCCCTTCAAGCTCTTCCATTCCATAACATTCTAGTGATTTGGGGTTAATTTGGATGTGATGAGTTTGTAACATATATCGGCCACCCGTTGTTATGAGTCGGGCATTAAAGTACGCGTCATGTACAAATGGTTTATTAAAGACATTTTCTGAGATTTTCATTATGAGTTGTTGTAGTTCTTCGTTTGTCATGCAATCCATCCTTTGAATACTTTAAAGCCTACCTATAATAGGTAGGCTCCATGTTAGTTTTGTTTTACGGGAGATAGCATTGTTAATGCAATGCGCCCTTTTGTCTTTTCAATTTGTTCTACCCAGACAGTGACAATGTCTCCAAGTGCCACAACATCAAGTGGGTGTTTTACAAATCCTTTTTTTAATTTAGAAATGTGCACAAGTCCGTCTTGTTTTACACCTATATCTACAAATGCACCAAAATCGACCACATTACGAACTGTCCCTTGTAGCTCCATCCCACTTTCTAAGTCTTCCATTTGAAGAACATCCGTTTTCAACAGTGGTTGTGGAAATTGTTCTCGAGGATCACGAGTTGGTCTTTTTAATGTGTCAACGATATCTCGTAAAGTGATTTCTCCCATACCTAATTGTTCACTTAACTCTTTAAGATTTAACTCACTAAGAGCAAACTCAGCTTCCTTCGTTCCTATTTGCGCTTTTGTTAATCCGACTGATTTCAGCACTTCTTCTGCATTTTGATAGCTTTCCGGGTGTATACCAGTAGCATCAAATGGGTTTTTCGCTTCCGGTATCCGTAAAAAACCAATAGCTTGCTCATAGGTTTTTGCACCTAATCGAGGAATCTTTTTCAGTTGTGTACGAGACGTAAATTTACCGTTTTCATCACGCATAATAATGACATTTTCAGCTACAGTCTTTGATAAACCAGATACATATTGTAACAATGATGCTGACGCAGTGTTAATATTCACCCCGACTTGGTTGACTGCTGTTTCTACTATAAATGTTAAAGAATCATTTAATTTCTTTTGGGAAACGTCATGTTGATACTGACCAACCCCCACGGCCTTCGGCTCAATTTTCACTAATTCAGAAAGTGGATCTTGTAGTCGTCGAGCAATTGAAACTGCACTACGCTGTTCAACCTGAAGATTCGGAAACTCTGATCTCGCGTTTTCCGAAGCAGAATATACACTTGCTCCAGCTTCATTAACAATAACATAGGCAATCTCTCGTTCTTCTTCTTTTAGACATTCCGCAATAAATTGTTCCGTTTCACGAGAGGCCGTACCATTGCCAATCGCAATAATTGAAATCGGATAGCGTTTTAATACATCTAATACAGTCTTCTTAGATTGTTCTTTATTCGATTGCGGTGGGTGCGGATAAATTACAGACACTTCTTGGAGTTTTCCTGTATCGTCCACAACCGCTAATTTGCAACCTGTTCGATATGCGGGATCTACACCTAGTACCACTTTTCCTTTTAATGGTTGTTGTAATAACAAGTTCCTTAAATTTTCAGAGAATATATGGATTGCTTGGGTTTCTCCCTTTTCTGTTAGTTCAGCCCGCAGTTCACGTTCAATAGAAGGTGCAATTAATCGTTTATAAGAATCATCGATTGCTTCCTTCACTTGTGAAATACTTGGTGAAGAACTATAAGTCGGGACCCATTCATCACGCATAACACTTAAAATTCGATCAATCGGTGCTTGTAAACTGACTTTCAAAATTTCTTCTTTCTCTCCACGATTTAAAGCTAGAACTCGGTGAGGCACGATTTTTTTTACTGGTTCCGTGTAATCGTAATACATTTCAAAGACACTTTTTTCATCGTTACTTTGTTTTTTCAAAGTGGATAATATAGATCCTTCGGCACGTGTTAAGTTTCTAATTTTTTCACGAATCTTTGCATCGTCTGCAAATTGTTCTGCTAAAATATCTCGCGCACCTTGTAATGCAGTTTCAATATCCAGTACTTCCAATTCTTCATTCACGAAATCTTGTGCAAGTTCCTCAATTTGTATTTTTGAAAAACTAAATAAAAGATTCGCTAAAGGTTCTAGCCCTCTTTCTTTTGCGATGGTTGCTTTCGTTCTACGTTTTTGTTTATAAGGTCGATATAAGTCTTCCAACCTTTGTAGAACAGATGCTGCTTGTATAGCATTAGTTAACTCCTCAGTGAGTTTTCCTTGCTCGTCTATTAAGCGTAAAACTTCTTCTTTACGCTGTTCTATTTGTTGTATATAACGGTAACGATCCTCTACTGCTTTTATTTGGACTTCATCTAAAGAGCCAGTTGCTTCTTTTCGATAGCGCGCGATGAAAGGAACTGTATTTCCTTCTTCAAGTAAATTAATGACTTGTTGAGCTTGCGCTGTTCTTACATTAGTCTCTTTGGCAATTTGTTGCATCATTTGTTTTGGATCCATAGGACTCATCCTTTCTATACATTCCACTATTTTAACATAATACAAAACTACCATACACACCGAGTTCTTGGGTATCCTAAATCTTTGTACTTCTATCATTTAATGAATAACCATCCTGGTAAAGTAATGCCCAACCTTTTTTCTATTGAACATCCATTATTTTACAGTTTATAAAATCAAAAAAGCTTGCTCCTATTTATTGAAGCAAGCTACCGGTTATAAATGTTGCATCGTCACCGTGTTCAATAGTTCGAATTAAAGTATTATGCAAATCATATGCTCCCGAACTATTTCTCATCGTACTTTTAGGATTTCGTAATTCAACACCGTCCGAATGGAACAAAAATAAGTCACCAGGTTGATAAGTATAACTTTGAGTACGTAACTTTTGAGGTCGTCCCGATAAATAGCCCATTACCGGTAGCGGATAAATCATTTTATCGTCATTTTCACGAGTCATATAAAACTTAATATTTCCTACACAACTATATTGAATTATTTTAGATGAAAAATTCACTTTAAAAATTGCAACTGCAGCACCACGTTTTTTAAACATCAATACATTGCATCTTAATAACAAATCATCAAGCGATTCATGATGATATTCAGCTAAGATCATGGGAATGATTTCAGACGACTGTCTAGCAATAGGTCCACTACCTAAACCGTCAGCAATAGCACACAAAAAGTAGTCTTCATTCATATAGGTGAAGTATGAATCTCCAGACTCTATATTTCCCTTTTTCGCTTCTTGGTAGACAAACACTTCTAAGTTGGGGTGGTGAATGGACTCCATTAGGAAACTCCTCCAGCAGCTAATATGGCTTCTTGTAGTTTTTTAATGGCTTTACGTTGTAATCGGGAAACATGCATTTGTGAGATATCAAGTTTATCGCCCGCTTCTTTTTGGCTTAATTGATCAATATATGTATATTGAATGACTTGTTTTTCGCGTTCGGAAAGAACACTTAGTGCATTCGCTACTAACATCCGCTGATCTGTTTTCTCGTATCCATCATCTTGTTTCCCAATAACGTCAAATAAAGTGATACTACTGCCGTCTGAATCTGAATCAAGAGAGTGATCCATTGACAGAGCTTGATAGCTTCTGCCCATTTCCATCGCTTCTAAAACATCATCTTCATCAACATCGAGGTGTTCCGAAATTTCAAAAACTGTAGGCGAGCGTTGAAGTTCTGTCGTTAGTACCCCAACAGATGATTTGATACGTGGTCCTAACTCTTTAATACGACGTGGGACATGTACAGCCCAAGTTTTATCACGTAAAAAACGTTTAATTTCGCCAATAATTGTTGGCACAGCAAATGCTTCAAACGTCCGTCCAAATTCCGGGTCATATCGTCGAATTGCACCAAGTAAACCTAACATCCCCACTTGAGCAATATCTTCGTGATACGATTTCCCATTTGAATATTTGCGTGCAATTGACTCCACTAAACGCTGATAATTTAACACTAAGTTGGTTTGTGCTTCCTTATCTTCTGTTTCTTGATACGCTTTAATCCATTCTAAAACCTGTTCTTTTGTTTCATAGCTAGGAGGAGATATTTTCGACATTATCTTCCACCCGCTTTTCTTCGACATATTTCGTCATAAAGACTGTTACACCTTCTTGATGATGGACTTTTACTTCATCCATTAATGTCTCGATCAAATATAATCCAAGTCCACCCTCACGTAAAAATTGCACTTCTTGTTGTTCGTTGTAAGGACCGACCTTTTCTTTAGTTTCTTCAAAGTTGAAGCTTTTTCCATGATCTGCAACCATGATTTCAATCTTGTCAGGGTAAAGTGCACACCCAACAACTATTTCACCTCCATCTGCTTCATTATAAGCATGTTGTACTGCGTTGGTAATCGCTTCAGAAGAGGCAATTTTTAAATCTTCAATATCATCATAAGTAAAACCAATACGGCTTGCTAACCCCGATATCGTTAAGCGGGCAACACCAACATATTGAGGTTTTGCAGGAACACGAATTTCTACATAATCAAATGGTTTCATAATTCTTTTCCACCTTAACGTCTGTCTCAATATCCATAATTTCTCCAAGGCCTGTAATATCAAATAGTCGTTTTAAACGCGCCGAAAGTCCAGTTAACTTAACATGACCATTTTTCGCATTAATATTTTTAAAAAAAGCAACAATGACACCTAGTCCTGTACTATCCATATATGACACGTCAGATAAATTTAATTCAGCATGCATGCCCTCTTTTAACTGAACTGACGTTAATTTTTCACGTAGTATTGGTGCAGTAAGTACATCAATTTCCCCACCGATAAAAGCTTTTAAAAAGTTTTCTTCTTCTTTTAAAACTACTTCAATATTCATCAAATACACCCCGTTCATAAACTTTTTCCATTTCTTATACTCACTCAATACCACCTAAAGATTTTTTTAAAACATTTTATATAACTTTTTTGAAAATTACTAGTGTAAAGTCATCACGTAGTTCAAAATTTTGCATCTTTTCTAGTTCCTTGTACACAGTATCCACTATCGTTTGAGCAGGTTCAAAACGCACAGAATGGATTAATGAAATAATAATTTCTTGTTCAATAAAGCCGTCTTCAGTTCGACATTCAGTTACCCCGTCTGTCATCATAACGACAAAATCACCATTTTCCATCTTCACATCGTTTTGCTTATATGTAACATTTGGAACAACACCTAATAATAGGCCTTTTGTATGTAATTCGGTAAAATCATCTTTATTTGCATTGTAAAAAAGTGCGGGTTCATGACCAGCAGAAGCGAATGTAAAGATAGATTCTTTCACATTATAACGACCGTAAAACATGGATATAAACATATCATTATTAACACTTTTTTCAACGATACGATTGATGATATCTAATACTCTTTTTGGATCTGTAGTTGCATCCTGCAAGCTGTCCATGCCATATTTAATCATAGACATACATAGAGCGGCTGGAATACCTTTACCGATGACATCTGCAACAGCGACTCCAGCATTGTTAATATTATCACTGAGAAAGTAGATATAATCTCCGTTCATTTTTCGGGCTGGTACAGTTATGAGACCAATCTCAAGACCGTTAACTTTCGGAACAGTTGTTTTCAATAATGTACTTTGCACATTAGCCGCTAAGTCGATTTCTATATTCATTTCTTCTTGTTGTTGAATTAAATTTTGATGTTCAGACAGAGCTAGGCCATAGCGAATCATCATTTCAATTAGTAAATCGAATGAATTCCATACATTCATTGGCAACTCCGGAAACATATTTTCTAGTGCTCCCTTATGAATACTAATTACTTCTTCAGGAGCAATATTCTTTTTGATTAGTTGTCGACTTAAATTTTGGCCAGCATATAAATTTTCCTCGGTTTGACTCATTAAGTATTGACGTAAAATTTCCTTGTATTGCCACTCTATTTTTTGAGGCATTCTGTGTCCTCCTAGCGAATCCATTTCGTCGCTTTAATAATGGTTCCTTCTCCTAAAACTGTATCTAATTTAAAATCATCCATTAACCGTCTTACCCCAGGCACCCCTGCGCCTAATCCACCAGAGGTTGAGAAGCCGTCTTCCATCACTTTTCTAACATCCGGAATTCCTGGACCTTCGTCTGATGCGGTAATGATAATGCCAATTGATCCACGTTCTGATATTCTTTCAATTTCAATTTTTCCTTTACCAGCATAAATATATATATTTCGAGCAAGTTCACTAATGGCTGTTGTAATACGTGCTTGATCAACTGTTCCAAATCCAACTTCTCTTGCTTCATTCCGACCAAGTTGCCTTGCAGCAACAATGTCCCATTCTGATAAAATTACTACAGAAGACCTTGTTCCCATAATTAAGCCTCCAATTCTCTTTGGAGTTTTTCAAGACCGTTCTCAAGGTCTAACGCGGTCATAACATCTTCTAATCGAATCCCTAATTCTATTAGTGTGATGGCAACTGCTGGTTGGATTCCTGTTATAACAACTTTTGCACCCATTAAGCTAGACATACTGATAACATCACCCAAAACTTTAGCGATAAAGGAATCAATAAAATCGATTGGTGTTAAATCAATTACAACACCGCGAGCACTAGTTTCATGGATTTTGTTTAGTAAATCTTCTTGAAATTGAAGCGCAGTTTGATCTTCTAATTCCCATTGTACAGAAACAATTAGACAGTCCTTTAATTTCAAAATCGGGATACGTAATTTCAAACCTCTTTCACCTCCACGATTTTACGATTTGTCAGAGCTAATGCTTGTTCGACTCCACGCTGCAACGTACTCGTTGTTGTGAAACCTTTTATGTCAACACCTAAATCGACCATTGTGTGTGCAATTTCAGGACGAATTCCTACGACCATACACTTAGCTCCTACTAAACGCACTGCATCTGCTGCCTGAATTATGTGATGCGCAACCATCGTGTCGACAACAGGCACACCTGTAATATCTAGTAATACTACCTCTGCTCTATGTTTCACTACTCCTTCCAGTAAGTTTTCCATGATTAATTTCGCCCGTTCTGTGTCAATCGAACCAACAAGTGGCATAACTGATATTTTATCGAAAACAGGAATTAATGATGCTGAAAGTTCTTGCAACACATTTTTTTGTAATTTAAATGTAAGTTCCCATTTTTCTTCATGTTTTTCAACGATTCCATTGCGCATTGGTGTAATCCAATTTGAGAATATAGAAATATACTCTTTCGTATTTTGTTCTGTTATAATTTCTTTTTCTTCTAACATTTCAAATACGACGTTGGCAAAATGATTGATCGCTTTCATGATGAAGAGAATGGACCAACCAAAGCGCACCACTTTGTTGGTAAATTCGTTTAAGCGATACTCATAGTTATTTTCATTTTCTACAAGATTAGAAATCATTAACTCAGAAAATTCACGACTTGTTTTAACGATGACAGCTTGAGATATTACTTGGAAAAAGAGTTCCTCTGAGTCGTTTTTCATCAGTTCTTGCCATTTACCTAATATTTCATCTTGATTGTCTCGAATGAATATAGCCATTTGATTTTTCATTTTTCTAGTGAAACCTCCTTAAAACCATTATATACTTACTATTCTATCTGAAACCCGACTATTTAACACTTTATTTAAATATAATAAGAAAAACCGGGCAAAGTGCTCCCGGTCCTTTAAGCAAGAACATAGTATCAACTTTGGTTTCCGGTTATGATTTCCGTTACAGGCGGACGCTTTCCGCGGGCGGTCCGTGAGCCTCCTCAGGCCAAC
>NZ_ALJG01000201.1 GCF_000286315.1 Paenisporosarcina sp. TG20
TATGATCAATTCGAAAACATTTACTTGATTGAAGCGGAAGGCGGCGACTCCTACGGGATTAGCGGGACAGGTGAGACCCCGCAGTGGAGCGCTAGCGACCGAGGAGGCTCTCCGCCCGCCCCGTGGAAAGCGTCCGCCTGGAGCGCAAATCGGCGGTATCATACTAGAACCTACTCCTTAAAATACCGGGAATATGGGATTCATGGCTCACTAAATTTATATACTTGTGTGTGAAAATAATTATAAACAAAAAGACAATATCAAACTAAGGGCTTTACTAGTACCTCTTTTTTCTGAGGATCATTTTTCATGGTAGATGGTGGTTTCTTATCTTGTAAAAAAAACCAGCACAACGTTGCCGTGTGCTGGTTTTTTTTATATTATTCCATTGTTCGTTGAGAAAAGTCTTCGTCCATCTTAAGAAAGTACTCGCCACCTTCTTGTATTCCACTCAATTTCACAATGATTGTTCGGAAAGCATCTTCTTCTTCAATTTGTTCTTTAATAAACCAGTCTAAAAATGCTTTGGTCGAGTGTTCCTTTAATTCTTCCGCAAGAGTAACCAATGAATAGATATCTCTAGTCACTTCTTTTTCTTGTTCCAACGATTGTTTAACTACATCTAAAGCATTTTCGAAGACACTCTTTGGTTCAAGCAATCCTTGTATTACTGGTTTTTCTCCCATTGTAACTAAGAAATGATAGAACTTCATTGCATGAAAATCTTCTTCTTTAGATTGTACTAAATAAAAATTGGCAAAACCTTGGTATCCTTTATCCGAGAAATATGTGGCCATTGCCTTGTACGCATGAGCAGCCTGAAGTTCATTATTAAATTGATTATTTAAAGCTTCCGTCATTTTTGTTGGTAACATAATTCAATTCCCCCTACTTATTTATCATACTCTTAATATAACAGATATAATTATAAGGTACAACTTTATTGATAATATATAGTCTTAAATGAGAATTTTTAATTTAAATTCAACATAAACGATGGGTTTTATGTTTTCTAAATGATAATTATTATTAATAAAGTTATCCTCGCGCCTTTATTTAGCATTGATTTAACAAATGCTCTTTTCAAAGAAACTCCTTTAAATAGTTTAAAGTCTACTACTTAAAGTAAACTGTAAGTAAGAGTCAATTTGGTTTCCAGAGATAAATTCACATGTACTAGTAAGTAAATAATTAAAAAGGGTGATTCTACTTTGTTTACTGTGATAATACTTTTTCTATTTGCGGGTTTAGTTGAAATTGGCGGCGGATATCTTATATGGCTTTGGTTACGGGAAGGTAAACCTGCTTATTTGGGGTTATTTGGAGGAATAGCATTAGCTTTATACGGTGTTCTTGCTACTTTTCAATCATTTCCAACGTTCGGTAGAGTCTACGCTGCGTATGGTGGTGTATTTATTGTTTTATCTGTTCTTTGGGGATGGGGAATCGATAAGAAAATGCCTGACACATACGATTGGATCGGTGCATTTATTTGCTTAATTGGTGTATCTGTTATGTTATTTGTTCCTCGGCATTAATGGTTGGTAAACTCTATAACTTAAGAAAAACCGGGCAAAGATCGTCGGTCGTATTGTCGTATAATAGCCTGCGAGATGCTGGCACTCTTTTTGCACGATGACATTATAATTGGAGTGTGTGTGATGAGAGGAAGAATCCGTGATGTTGATTTTTCCTGTAATCATTCCCGTAATGCCTAGCTTTATCAAACTCTTTATATAAAAGTAACCCTGAATTGGACAAAAGACCGCCTTCAAAATTAACCTTTCCTCTTTTATTGAAACTTATGCTTGTTTCGTGTAAACTTTTCATATTGAAACTTCCATTTTTTTATTTTTTTTGTGGTAATAAAGTGAAAACAAATGAGCGAGAACTCTTAGAGTAATAAGGGCTTCTCGCTTTTTTCTTCTATTGTATGAATAATGAAAGATAAAGTATAAAAAGTTTAACCTCTTTTGTGTTTGAGGAAAATAAGGGTTGTGAAATTGAAAGTGCATTTGAAGGACAAATGCTATGATGATTCAACAGTATGAAGATTGTATTAGAGCCTGTTTAGAAAGTTTAGAGACATGCAACACGTGTTTTACTTCTTGTTTGAAGGAAGAACACATCGACATGATGAGAGAGTGCATTAAACTAGATAGGCAGGAGCATTGTCAAAATGTGCGAATGCTTGTCGTATTTGAGCGGATGCATGAGAAAGATGTCTACTATCGAAAACAAATGTCCAAGACGCTAAATGTCTCTTGGTTACGAAAAAATAATTGGACATAATAAAGATTTATTAGGAGCTGAGTAGTCTTTTGAAGTATTTACATCATAAATTTCTTAGATTATTGTTGTTACTCTTATGCATTACCTTTTTAATTGTTGGAATGAATACTACTTCATCAAGGGATTTGGGCTCAGATAGATTTTTAGAGTCTAATACTGAGACTATTAAGACTTTCAGGAACTTTTTATTAATAAACAGCAGAAACAATCACCCCATACCTGATTACATCATCTATATTTTAGATAGTAAGACTGATAATCTAGTTTCATCAGCGAAATCTGATAGTTCGGGTGAAGGGAAGATAGATGGGTTGATACCTGGAAAAGAATACATTATTAAAACAGCTTATATAGATGAAAGTGGACAATCAGTTGATAATAAAGAAGAAAAATCATACATACACGAGTCTACAGATACTTTTATCTGGGTCGAGACTTTTATAGAACGTAAGGCAAATTACATTGATGTACCAACAGTTATGCAGTATCCCGAACTGCCTAATGGATGCGAAATAACCTCTTTAACAGCTATTCTAAATTTTTATGGAATGGACATTTCTAAAACTACAATCTCTGATAGATATTTGCCCAAAGTAGCTTTTAGCACTAAAGAAGGCAAAAGATTCGGCGCTAACCCACATATAGCTTACGCTGGTAATCCTCGTAACTTAAACGATGGATGGTACGCCTTTGCCACTCCAATTGTTAATGCTGCGAAGGATGTAATTGTTAGAAACAAAAAGAATTTATATGCAGAGAATGTGAGCGGAAGTACACGAGAAGAGATTCTGTCATATATAGATCAAGGTATTCCAGTAATCGTTTGGGTAACACGTGATCTGTCACCCCCAATTAAACGCGGGGGTTGGTATACTGAAGGAACAAACAAATTTCATTCTTCTTTTACGAACCTTCATACAGTTGTTTTAAACGGATGGGAAGATGGAAAGGTTCAATTTATGAACCCACTTAAGGGTCAGCAAATCATCTCGGAAGATGTATTCTTTGATAGTTATGAAGCACTCGAGAGCCAAGCCATTATTATCACAAAATTACCACTCTGAGCATTACCATTCATTAATTTTGACTTACTACAGTTTTTAACCCGTTTCGCAAGTATCCAATTAATTTTGACACCACTGGGAAGGGATTGACCTAAGTAACCTCCCGTTTATTTTTTCAATCGAAGTTTCATTGGTTCATTTATTACCATTCAGTTCTCTTCTTTTAGTCAAGATTATTAACAAGCTCATTTAACACTTTCCCTTCTATTGCTCCCCTAGAAAGAGTGAATTTTCCGGCTAAATTCATGCAACGTTAGTGATCTTTAATATTTTAAAAAAAGCAAAACCTTCTATATAACGAAGGCTTTGCTCTAATTAGTATTTAACAGTTTTCTGGAACGCCAACCAACGTTAAACTTCCATTTTGCATATCAATTGTCACTTCTTCAGCCATGTTTAGGACACGCTGATCAATTGCTACTTGAACCCCATTAACCTCTTTAATTACATCCTTCTCTTGCGGTTCGTCCAAAGATAGACCTAATTGTGGTCCACAACAACCTTGCCCAACAAAATGAAAACGAATCCCTTGTGCATTTTTTTCCGTCATTGCATTTGTTAACATTTCTTTAGCCGTATCTGTGATAATCATGAATTTTCTCTTCCCCTTCATCGGTTAAAAGACCGATTTATATATTTTCTGTAATTGTAAAATTACACATTGATTTCACTTTATTCGTTCATAAATTTATATGTGACTAAATCAAACTTCTATAATGATTGACTCCAGTCGTGAATGGCCTGACCTTCTAAATAACGTTCTGCATCTAATGCTGCCATACACCCTGTTCCAGCAGCTGTTATCGCTTGTCGATATTTATTATCTTGAACATCTCCACAAGCATAAACTCCAGCAATATTTGTTTCAGTTGTTCCTGGTGTTACTTGGATATAACCAACTTTATCTGTGTCGATTTGATTGTTTAAGAATGCTGTATTCGGTGTGTGACCAATCGCAACAAATATTCCATCTGTCTCAATTATTTCTTCTTCACCTGACTCATTGTTCTTCACTTTTAGCCCACTTACTTTCATACCACTAGACATCACTTCAACTGGACTTCTATTTAAGCTCCATGTAATTTTAGGGTTTTGTCTTGCTCGATCTTGCATAATTTTAGACGCCCGTAACTCTTCTCTTCTATGCACAATAACTACTTCCGAAGCAAATTTTGTCAGGAAGTTCGCTTCTTCCATTGCCGAGTCCCCGCCACCAACGATAATTACTTTTTTGCCTCTATAGAAAAATCCATCGCATGTTGCACAGGTACTGACACCTGAACCAATGTTTTCTTTTTCTCCAGGAATTTGCAGCAGTTTGGCAGAAGCACCCGTTGATAGGATTAAGGATTCTGTCACGACCTCACCAAGTCCACTTACAGTAAGCTTAAATGGTCTTTCTGACAGATCGACTTCTGTTACCCAGCCACTTTTAAATTCGGCACCAAAACGTTCAGCTTGTTTACGCATATTATCCATCAACTCTGGACCCATAATTCCTTCAATAAATCCAGGGTAATTTTCCACTTCTGTCGTCAGTGTTAATTGTCCTCCTGGTTGATCTCCTTCAATAACAAGTGGATTCATATTGGCTCTAGCTAAATAGATTGCGGCTGTTAACCCTGCAGGTCCAGTACCTAAAATTACTACTTTATGCATGTCAAATCCCTCCTCCAATTGATTCTTTAAAAAGTTTCCTTCATTTCAATAATTCCAAGCTTATCTTCAGACTGCCACTTTACAATTGTTGTTTGTGAAGTGAGTTCCTCGCTTACTTTTTTAATCCACACTTTTTCACTATTAGCCTTCGCACTTAAAATAGGATCTAGCGTTTCAGTTCCATAAAGACTCTGATTAATTACCCATGACTTCGGTTGAATACCTGCTCTATTCAAGTCTTGCTGTAAACGCATTGCCTCAAAAACAGGTGTCGCTTCAGGTAAGGTAACAATTAATACACTGGTCTCCTCGGGATTTCTTAGACGTGGAAGCAAGTTTTTAACCGCATCAGAAACTTCACCAGTTGATCTGGATAGTTCTTTTTCATATGATTTTGCAGCATCAAGCAACAACAATGTATGACCTGTTGGCGCTGTATCAATTACTATAATTTCTTCAATCGATTTCTCTACTACATCTGCAAATGCTCTAAAGACAGCGATTTCTTCTGTACAAGGAGAATTCAAATCCTCTTCTAAATAACGCAAAGCATCTTCATCCAAACCAGCGCCTGCCGTTAGAATAACTTCTGCTTTGTATTTCTCAACTTCAGCTGAAGGATCAATTTTACTTATTGTGAGGTTATCCATAACTTGCTCATCCTTAAACATAAACTCCAAATGTGCTGCAGGATCAGTTGTTGTCAAATGAACTTTTTTACCTCTCTTTGCTAATCCAACTGCAAGTAAGGAAGCGATTGTTGTTTTTCCTACGCCACCTTTACCCATTGTCAAAATAACACGTGAGTTCTTAAAATACAAATCATCAATCGTTTGGTTAATTGTCATCAAATTATCGCTATTTAATTCCACTGATTCCTGTGCACTACTTGGAAGAAGATATGATTTAAACAAATGGCGAAGGCTTTCACTCCCTATTAAAGAATAGGAAACAAAAGGCAACGAATAGGTTTCTAATTGCTTTAAAGTGGTCGGTAAATCTTTTAGCGCATTTTGTTGTCTGTTATAAAAAGCACTAGAGATTTCATCATTATGCATAGGTTTTTTCAGCAACCCATTGATAATTAATAATTGATTTTTAATACCAATATCTTTTAACTCACTTGAAGCTCTTTCAGCCTCAAAAAAAGTGGATGAATCCGGTCTAGTCACTAGAATGAGTTTGGTTTGATTAGGATCCGAAAGTACTTTCACCGTGTTCGCATACAATTCCTTTTTTTCCGACAATCCAGATAACGGACCTAAACAGGATGCACCATGTGTGCTTTCTTCTAAAAACCCACTCCATGCATTAGGAAGTTGTAGCAATCTTAATGTATGACCGGTCGGTGCTGTATCAAATATGACATGATCAAAATCACGTATTAACTCCAAATTCGTTAGTAAATTTGTGAATTCATCAAATGCCGCGATTTCAACTGTACATGCACCAGACAATTGTTCTTCCATTTGGTCAACAACTGCATCTGGTAATTTCCCGCGAAATGGATCAACAACTTTATCTCTGTAAGATTTAGCTGCTTCTTCCGGATCCAGATTGCATGCATACAATCCATCGACATTGTCTACTTTCGTCGGTTGGTTGCTAAACTCCATGCCAAACACATCTTGCAAATTAGATGCAGGGTCCGTACTTACCAATAATACTTTTTTTCCTTGGTCAGTAAGATTCACAGCTGTTGCACAAGCTACTGATGTTTTCCCTACTCCACCTTTTCCTGTAAAGAATAAGAAAGGAGTTTCTTTAAGTAGCCGCGGATGAAAATTTTGCATAAAAATACTCTCCTTTATTTCGCGAATTTAACGTCTAAAAGATTAGTTGGTTTCTCCTCTTTTAATTCGCTCTCTTGAATACCAAACCAGTTAGCCAGTTCTTCATTCGAAGGGTATTCCCCAACTTTTAGTATTTCGCCATTCATAAGTACGACTGGTAATGCATCGGGTCCTTTTTCATGGAGAATTTGATTGACATTTTGATTTTCAACAAAATTACTAGGTTCACTCCCTAAGTTAAATCGTTTAATATCATAGCCCTTTTTCTCTAGGGTAAATACCGCTACAGCTACTCTTGTTAACTCCGGGTCAACAGTTGGTCCGCAAACGCCTGTTGGGCAACACAATGCAGGATCGAAAATTTCAACTTTAGCCATTGTATTCATCCTTTCACATACTAATAATCATATACCTATATATCATCTAAAGGATAGTTGAGAAATTCCCTTTTTATTATTTACCGGTTTCAGCAAACTGTTTAATTCGTTCTCCAATTTCATCACGAACTTGCTGGAATACTACCCATTTTTCTTCATCTGTACCTTCAGCTTTAGCAGGGTCATTGAATCCCCAGTGTTCGCGTTTTACGTGTTTTGGTGTAATTGGACATTTGTCAGCAGCGTCGCCACATAATGTTACAACAAAATCTGCATTGTTAAGAATTTGTGGGTCAATGATATCTGATGTTTGATTTGAAATATCAATTCCGACCTCATTCATTGCTTTTGTAGCATTAGGATTCAATCCATTTGCTTCAATTCCAGCACTTAAAACTTGCCACTCATCACCCAAGTATTTTTTTCCCCAACCTTCAGCCATTTGACTCCGGCATGAATTACCTGTGCATAAGAAATATAGTCTTCTTTTAGACATGATGTAAAACTCCTTTTTATTTTAATTTAGATAATTAATAACCATAAATAAAGTCCGATTAGTGTTATCAGTAGTGTTGGGATTGTTAATATAATTCCTATTTTAAAATAAGTTCCCCATGCAATTTTTACTCCTTTTTGAGATAAAACATGGAGCCATAATAGGGTCGCAAGAGAACCAATTGGTGTGATTTTCGGACCTAAGTCTGACCCTATTATATTTGCATAAATCAAAGCTTCTCTAATTGTCCCTGGAGTACTCGTTTCTGAGATGGCTAGGGCATTAATCATGACTGTCGGCATATTGTTCATGACTGAAGACAAAATAGCTGCAATGAACCCCATGGAAATCGTTGCAACGAATAAACCTTGATTAGCTGCATGTTGAATCACATCTGCTAAGATACTCGTCAGTCCCACATTTCGTAAACCATAAACTACGACATACATACCAATTGAGAAGAAAACGATTGCCCATGGTGCCCCTTTTAATACACTTCTCGTTTCAACCGCTGGACTCTTTTGTGCCATAAATAAGAAAAATATTGCTATAATTCCTGCCACTATTGATACAGGTACACCTATAAACTCACTTGAGAAGTAACCGATTAATAATAAGGCTAAAACATACCAAGATAAGCGAAACATTTTTTCGTCTTTTATTGCATCACTAGGTTTTTTTAGATCTGCTAAATTATAATTCTTCGGAATATCTTTTCGGAAGAATAAAAATAATACTAAGATACTGGCTAGTAGAGCAAAAAAGTTCGGTACAATCATTCTAGAAGCATATTCGACAAATCCAATACCAAAAAAGTCAGCTGAAACAATGTTAACTAAGTTACTGACTACTAATGGTAAGGAGGTCGTATCAGCGATAAAACCACTCGCAATGATAAATGGAAATATCATTTTTTCATTAAATTTCAAATTCCGAACCATTGCAAGCACAATTGGTGTAAGGATCAATGCGGCTCCATCATTTGCGAAAAATGCTGCAACCAATGCGCCTAAAATGGTAACATAGACAAACATTCTAATTCCATTTCCTTTTGCGGCTCTTGCCATGTGTAAAGCGGCCCACTCAAAAAAGCCAATTTCATCTAGGATGAGTGAAATAATAATAATAGCTATGAATGCTAATGTGGCATTCCATACAATTCCTGTTACATCGATTACGTCTTGAAAATTAACAACACCTACGGCTAAGGCTATTATTGCCCCACCACAGGCTGACCATCCTATTGATAGGTTTTTAGGTTGCCAAATGACAAAAATCAGTGTAACAATAAATATTAATGATGGGCTAGTTGTAAAATTAAATGC
>NZ_ALJG01000202.1 GCF_000286315.1 Paenisporosarcina sp. TG20
AGTGCTTTCTGTGAAAAATGTTTCACTTTATCTTAGGATTTGCTGAAGTTGATGGGTTTTTTAATCGGAATCTCTGGTGAGCGATGGCTCAGTTGGAAAAATTGGAGGCCAAGTTGGAATATTTGGGCTCCAAGTTGGAAAAATCGTGAGCCAAGTTGGAATTTTGCAATTCCAAGTTGGAATAGAGAGAATATGGAAAAGTTTTGGAGTTCAGGACTAGGAAAGTGTCATAAACAAGAATGTGGCTAAGGCAAGCCGTGCAATCTATCATGCACATTTTGGGTTTACACTTTATCGACTAGGATTTCCGCCATTGATAGTAATTTATAAAGAACGCGCAAAAAGGCCGAAATTGCATCTTCGGCCGCTTATTTTTCTGAGAAGTAAGTGACTATTCTCTCGTCCACCAAAGCGCCTGGACACGCTTGAATTTGTGGATTTTTGTCGTTTCGATTAGACAACAAATTATTCTGATGACTTGTGAAAAATGGTATAATACACTCAACTAGACTCACTGGAGGATCATTAAAAATGCCTGATTGGTCATACCATGTATTATTTAAACCTATATCAAAACGGCTTCCTCCTACTGTTTCAAGAGAGTTTATCCACGGGGGGATGACAAGAATCGCATCTCTACCCGGTGGTGGCCGCTTCATCAACTTTTTGGGACGAGAAGAATCATCGGTTTTATTGCAAAGAGAGATTCAAGAAATTACATATTCTAATCCGGTTGGACTATCTGGTAAAATAGATCCTTTATTAACAGGTTCGAAAGCATTTTCTAATCTAGGATTCGGTTTTATAGAAGTCGGTCCGGTAACGAAAAATAGAGTCACTGATGCTTCCGCTCCTACTATTAACTATAATATGCAAATGATCGAGTTCTCTCCTGTCTATGAATCCATTGGAATTGATCACACGCTTGAACAGCTTAAAAAATGGAAACCAAAGCAACCGATTTTGATTAGGTTAGTGGGAACAGTCGATGAGCAAGTTGACATGATGGAGAAGTTGGAATTGTACGCAGATGCTTTTGTTGTACAATCTACAAGCTTTGAGAGGCTTCATCACACATCGAATAAACCCATTTATCTGGCGTTACCTGTCAATCAACTAGAAGGAATCCCTATAGATAAAATTCAAAGGTATTTTTCTGGTGTTGTTCTGGATGAACAAATAGAGCAATCATCTGAAAAAAATCTAACAAAATTAGTAGATGGTATTCAGTTTTTAAGAACTCATAATTTTCAACATCCAATTCTAACTGTGGGTGGGATTAACGAACCCGCTGATGCTTTGGCGTTACTAGGTGCGGGTGCGACTTTAGTATTGTTATCAGGTGGCTATGTTTTGTCAGGACCCGGGCTCACCAAAAGAATTTACGAAGCACTACTTAGGGAAATACAACCTGAATACTCTACAAATACAACCTGGATTTGGTATTGGCTATTTGGTTTGATGATTTTAATTGGTGGTTTTTTAGCACTCCTTTTTAGCTTAACCTCCGTCATTCTGCCTTATGATGAGCACTTTCTTGGAATGGAAAGAGAAGACATACTGTTATTTAATGAGCGGATTTTATTTTTTATGGCACATGACCGAATGACACTCGCGGGTACCATGATTTCTGGTGGGATTGTTTATATGTCTTTAGCTAGATACGGGGTACGGAATGGCTTACTTTGGGCAAAACAAGCGATTGACCTGCCTGCCGTCATTGGCTTTTTGGGGATTTTTCTGTTCATTGGTTATGGATATTTTGATTGGCTACACCTCATCTTTTGGCTGATACTTTTACCTGTTTATCTAGTTGGCTACTTAAAAACGAGACATTTGAATGGAACCCCTTCGTCATTTAATACAAGGAATCATTCCATTTGGAAACGTAGTTTATTTGGTCAACTGGCATTTGTTGCGCTTGGGTTCTCGTTTATTCTTGGGGGAATCACTATTTCATTTGTAGGTGTTACGAAGATCTTTGTGCCAACTGATTTACTGTATATATGTATGTCTCCTGAAATGCTTGATGCGTTTAATGAAAGGCTTTTATCTGTTATCGCGCATGATCGTGCTGGTTTTGGGAGTGCTTTATTGAGTGTTGGCTTTTTAGTTCTTACTTTGTCATTGTGGGGATTCCAACAAGGGAATAAATGGGTATGGTGGACGCTATTTATCGGTGGCCTCCCAGCTTTCGCAGCGGCAATTTCGATTCACCTGTTGATTGGTTATACCTCGTTTATTCATTTACTACCTGCATATTTTGCTGTAAGTCTATTTATTATTGGCCTGATTACTACGTATCGATTTTTCCATTTGAGAATAGTTGACTTGTGAAATTCGGATTTGTAACCTATTTCACCTTTCTAGATGAAAATAAATGGGAATTTGTGCTAATATAATAGTGTTATAAAATATTGGGGGGATTATCTTATGGACATGATGGGGATGGCTGTTTTCGGAGTTTTTAATATGCTAATATATCTAGGGCTTATCGTATTTGGTATTTATGTTGTAATCACAATCATAAATTTAATGAAACAAAGAAATGATTATCTAAGGGATATTCGTGACGAATTAACTAAAAGTAATAATAAGGGTTAAAAAACCGCCATTGGCGGTTTTTTTTGAAACATAAGAAACCACCATGATATAAAATTGAAGTGCCAAGAGCCCAATGTTCATGGTGTTTTTAGTATACGGAGATTAACATTTAAAAAATCGTCCTATGATAAGTGAGTTCTTTCATTTTACAAAATAGAACGATTTTTTTATATTTACTTTTAAAACTATATTGTTATCACTGTTGATTTTTAAAAGGAGAATGATTGTAGTGGAAGGCGGCGACTCCTGCGGGAAAAGCGAGACAGACGAGACCCCGCAGGAAGCGCAAGCGGACGAGGAGGCTCGTCTGTCTCGCCCGCGGAAAGCGTCCGCTTGAAACGGAAATCACTAGATTTAAATAGAAGGCTATCTTGTTCTTCAGGTTATAGTATACAACCCTTTATGTTAACTCCACCTCTAATAAAGTCTGTACGAAAAGACCGAAATTGTATCTTCGGTCGCTTACTTTTGAAAAAGTTTGTGTCGATTCTCTCGTCCACCCAAACCAACATACACTATAAAATTATGCACAAAAAAACACCTCCCTTTTTTATTTCAGGTAGGTGTTTCAATTTATATTCAGTTCCATGGTTATCCTCCAACGGTTAGTTTATTAGACGGTTAAATAGACTTTCATCGCGTTTTAAGAGTGCGTAGTCAATCATGCGGCTTCGATTGGCTTTTTCAAGTAACGTAATGAATTGGCTAGCCTCCTCTTTTACATCTTTAGCAGGCTCGTTTTCATTCCCTTCGTCGTGTTGTAGAATCGTTTGTAAGTGTATATGAATATCTGAGACTAGCAATAATTGATAGAGAGGCAGGCGGATAAATCGGTTGCCTTTTTGAAAGACAAAGACTTCTGATAAATTTTCGACTTGGTAGGTATTTATATTAACAATAATTTCTTTTCCTTCTACCGGAATAAAGTGAAATAGTTCGTCATCTTTTTTAATAGAAAAGTATTGGTATGCAAAAACCAGTTTCATCTTTTGACCCTCTAATTTTGAGTAGAATGGTTTCATAAGTTGGACATGTAACATGGTTATCCCTCCCTTTTTAACGGAAAATTCTGTTTACTAGTATTATATCACACTACCTCTATATTCGTGCGGGTTTATTTAACGAAAAAACTGCCCTATAACAGGCAGTTATGATGTTTATTTCTTCTTTTTTTTATATGTAAAAAAGGCAATTGAGTGTTCATGATACTGAATAAAAAATCCACGGAGTATGAATTGCATGAGTAATGCTGTCTCTTCTCCGGGTGCTTCTTGACAAGTAAAGGAGCATTTATTGTTTAAGAAATCAATTTGCATATTTTCAATTTGTAAACAGTTAAATGTCATGCGTTTTATAACTGCAATACCATTATTATTCGACATAATGACTGCTGATCTTCGTTGTCCACTTGGTGTAACGTAAAGTAGAAATTCTTGGCCATTTTTATTTATTCTGGCACTTTGATTTAACCCAGGTAAAAAAACTTCATAGGATGGGCAAAGAGATCAACCTTTCTAGTATCCCTAAAATGACTTAAATTTGGTGTTTATTCCACTAATTGGTCTACATGTTTCATTTTACTAAATTTTGTTAATTTCCGAAATACTATATATCAATTATGAAACACCCTTTTATAAATAGAATATTTATCGTCATAAGGTGCTGGTTATGTATAAAATACCTGCATCTAAGGTGGTGTTGATTTTGCAATTGCATGAATTAATTGTAGAGTATCGTAGACTGTCTCAACTTAAGCAAAAAGAAGCAGCGAAACTCCTTAATATTTCAGCAAGTACGTTATCTCGTTATGAAACTAATCCTGAGAGCATCTCTTTACCCGTATTTCGCGCTATGAGTAAACTCTATCAAATTCCAAGAGATATAAGTAATGAGGTTATTTATAATTCGTCGACTGTATCTCGAAAGAGAGTGTTGCGTGTACAAGAACCTGTCGATAATTATGGGGAGAAATTTATTGACGAAGTCTATCATGCATATAAATCAGACCCTGTTTTTTATCGATTATTTCAAGAATTCTATAGTAAACCCTCGCAAGATAAAGAAAAATTTAAAGAATTTTTGTTTGCCTTTTTTAATATAAAGTCTTAATTCTTTCCTTTCACTTACGGTTTTCAGTAAAAACCCGTATAATGAAAGGAAAGTTTTTTTTTGGAGATGTTACTGTTGAGTCATTCATTATTTAATATTGCTGTGCGTTACCAATCCCACATCCAACTATGGATGGATCGGATTTCTGAAGACTTGCATCCTTCGTTAAAAGAAGATGAAGACCTAGTTCGACGTGCCTCATTTTTCGTTCGTAATGGTTCAGTTCGTGTTGTGAATTATGATCCATACAAGCATTCGTTAGAGGCAAAAGTACATGATGTAAGTCCCGTTACCGTCACCATTTTTTTAGTTGACAAGGAAGTTACATGTTCTTGTCCTGAAAATCGTGTATGCCGGCATTGTTTAGCCTTGATTTTTAGTTTATATATGCAAAAGTTTTCTCTATCAGAATGGCTCCAAGAATGGCGTCTGAAAAAATCACAGCAACTTTCAGTACTCGCTAATGAACGTACACCTGAAAGTTGGAATACAATTGTCCAATCAACTTTTAATGCCGTTTCGGATGATTGGTCTTGGAAAGAACGCTATTATATCGACAACTCAATTAATCAAATGAAACAAAAAATCAAGAAGTTCACACCATTTGAACGGGAATGGCAACCTCTTTACGATATTTATACACGAACAATGTTAATACGTCTGTTGTTTGAAGTAGGCGAAGAATTGGACGTAAATATGTTCCGCGCTACTATTCAATCGGATATTGAAGATATGCAACATCAGTTGTTGAACCTTTCTAATAAACCGCGCTTATTTGCGGCGGATCCTTTTTATGATGCACTTGTTTTGCATGTCCGTCATATCGTCTATGATATTGCAGGCATGTTTGACCTTCGTTTCAATTTGCTACATGCATTTTGGGTAATTTTGTTGACAGAAAAAAGTCATCGTGAGCGGGAATATAATTTCTTACTTGAAATGAAGAGTGTTGATAATGACTTATTCAGAGCCTTATTCTGTGTATTGCTTAAGAAGCCGCTTGAACTGCAAGTCATTGTTGACCAAGTTGATGCTAAAAACATGCCAGAATGGATGCACTTAGCAAAACTTGCGAAAGAACAAGATGATTTGACTTCGTTAAATATCATATTACTTGCAATCCGTCCTCATATATTTGAGTATGTGAATAGTCATTTGTCTGCTTGGAATCGCTCGGTGTTTGTATCAAAATTATATGAGTTGTATAAATTTATCGATATGCCCGACACTGAACGGGAACAGCTTTTTTGGCAGTTCGGTTCATTTGGGTTGCGTGCCTATTCGGATTTCTTAATAGACCAAAATCGATTTAAGGACTGGGTTGCCCTACATCACCGTTTTGGGTCAACACTTGATTATGCAGAGTCTTGTGGTATGAAGACTGTATTACAAGAAGCACCTGAAACCACCTTACCGTTCTATCACGTCCTTGCGCTTAATGAAGTGCGTGAGCGCAATCGACATAACTATAAGCAAGCCGTTCGCATTTGGAAAAAAATGAAGATAGCTGCTAAAAAAAGCGGGAAAACCGACTATTGGAATAATTATGTAGGCGAAATTAAAACAAAATATCGACGCTTACGTGCTCTCCAAGAAGAGATACAGAAAGGAAACTTGCCGTTATGACTTCCCGTGTATCGCCTTTTATGAAGAATTTGATTCTTTCATTTGAACAAAAAGAAGATGGCTTTATGACAGTCCATGCCTATAATGACGAAGGAATACAGTTATTTACTGAACAGTGGATTTCGTTTATTTCCTTTCAGCATGAACAGTCCTTTTACGGTATGCACCACGATGAAGAAACTCTTTTTTCAGCATTAGAGTTAGTGGAGCTCTTTTCTCATTCAAATAAACATCCATATGTACATGTAAGTGGGCAAACGCCTGAAGATGAGTCTAAAATTTCGACAATTCAACAAGCAGCTCGTTTATGGAGTTCCCCAACACTATGGGACGAAATCACATTAGAAGATGGTTTACTCGTATCAGAGTCTCAAGACTTACCTTCTAATCAATTAGAGACACTTACATCGGCAATAAAACAAAAGCTTTATGGTGCTGGTTTAACACTTGCGGATATTCCTAAACTTTTGCCTTTCTTCAAACAGGGAGGATGGCCTTTGCAAGAACAAAATAGCCAAGCGGAGGTTAACGTGGCACTCCGTCTAAGCGAACCTGAATCTTTTTCAGATGACTGGATGGTTGAAACTGTTTTGCGCGGAAAGAGAAGTTCTGTTCACTGGACACCTCCTTTTCGGAAGAAACAATTTTCTATTGCTGATGCCCTACCTGAAAAGTGGAAAATCTATGCTCCCGAAGTGTACGAAACTCAGTCCAACATGATTGATATGATGGACATTGAAGCAGATGATAATCGTTTTTTATCAAAGACATTAAGCGATTTGGAAGTTCGCCACTTCCTGCGTGACGATGCAGCGAGATTACAGGCACTTGGCTTCGAGGTTATTTTACCTTCCTGGTTAAAAGCTGTTAAAGAATCAAAACTTCGTGTCAAATCAAACGCAAATACGACAACGTTTAAAACGACAGCTGGTTTGAATGAGATCTTGACGTTTGATTGGAACTTCTCCTTAAATGGCCAAGCAATATCAGAAGATCAATTTAAACAAATGGTCGAAGAAAATCGTGAATACATTCGTGCTGGGAATGAATGGTTCCGCATTGATTCGAACTGGATGCATGAAATCCGTCAATTAATGGAGCAAACCGATAATGAAAACTGGACAGTGAAAGAATTACTGTTCCGCGAGTTGCCTGATGTACTGTTACAAGGTGAAAATAGCGATGCTGAAGAAGACGACCCTTTATTCCAATTCGAAATGAATCAATCCCTGAAGAATTATTTGAGTCAGCTACAAGATAAAGATGGTTTACCTACGACGCTTGTCTCTAAGCAGTTGTTAACTGAATTGCGCCCTTATCAACAGCAAGGCTTTGATTGGCTTGTATTCATGCGTGAGCAGGGCTTTGGCGTCTGTTTAGCTGATGATATGGGTCTTGGTAAAACGGTTCAGTTGATTGCTTATTTATTACATGTTCATCGCACCAACAAAACTGATAAACCATCCTTCATTATTTGTCCAACATCGGTGTTAGGAAACTGGCAAAAAGAGCTGATCCGTTTTGCACCTGATTTACATGTCCATGTACATTACGGACAGACACGTTCTAAAGATGAATCTTTGTCAACCCAATTAAGTTCCATTAAACCTGATGTTGTGTTAACTACGTTTGGTACGGCTTCTCAAGATGCAGATGCTTTAAGCGAAATCGAATGGTCCAGTGTGACACTTGATGAAGCTCAAAACATTAAAAATATGCATACGAAACAAAGCCGCGCGATTCGCAAGTTAAAAGGGGAACATCATTTAGCACTAACAGGAACACCTGTTGAAAACCGTTTGTCCGAATTATGGGCAATTTTCGACTTCATTTATAAAGGGTATTTAGGGAGTTTCGGGAAGTTCCAAGAAAATTTTATTGCACCAATTGAGCGGGATGAATCAGAAAATCATAAGCAGAAACTTCGTATGAAGATTCGTCCGTTTCTATTGAGGCGTACTAAACAAGACCCTGAATTACTATTAAACCTTCCAGATAAACTAGAGCAACGAGAGTATTGTCCGTTAACAACTGAACAAGCGGCTCTTTATGAAAGCTTGATTCAAGAAACGCTGTTCAAAGTTGAAACATTAACGGGCTTTGAGAAAAAAGGACTTATTTTAAAAATGTTAACCAAGCTGAAGCAATTGTGTAATCACCCAGCCCTATATTTAAAAGAGGGGTTTGGTGAAGCGGAGAAAATGATGGAACGCTCTGAAAAGTTAGCAAGCATTGTGACACTTGCAGCTGATATTGCCGCTCGTGGTGAGCAATGTCTTATTTTCACTCAGTACATTGGTATGGGCCGCTTGTTGCAACATTGTTTAAGTGAGTTACACGATATTGACCCGCCATTTTTATCTGGGAGTATGCCAAAAGGCCAGCGAGACAATCTAGTTGAAGCCTTCCAAGAAAAACAATTCCCTGTGTTTATTTTGTCATTGAAAGCAGGCGGTACAGGACTTAACCTAACAGCTGCGAACCATGTATTGCATGCAGATCGTTGGTGGAATCCTGCAGTTGAGAACCAGGCAACAGACCGGGCATATCGCATTGGACAAACGCGTTTTGTGCATGTTCATAAATTCGTGACAATCGGTACAATCGAAGAGAAAATCGATAAATTGCTTTCTGATAAACAAGCACTGTCAGAAGACTTGATCCAATCGAGTAAATGGATTACTGAAATGGCTGATGATGATCTCAAAGAACTACTAACTTTAGGCTAAATAATTGTGTGTCTGTCGGATTGTCGACAGGCACTTTTTAGTGAGCTAAGAAACTATGATACCGCTGATTTGCGCT
>NZ_ALJG01000203.1 GCF_000286315.1 Paenisporosarcina sp. TG20
GTGAGACCCCGCAGGAGCACACAATGGAACAAAGGCTAAGAACGCCTCAACGCGAGGCAACGCCTTCGTGACCAACACCCTGTTGGCCTGAGGAGACTCACGGACCGCCCGCGGAAAGCGTCCGCCTGTAACGGAAATCGACAGTCTCATTTTTGTATATAAAAAGAGGGCTGCCCTTAGAGTCATTTTCTATGACTTGTGGGACAGCCCTCTTTTGTTTGTTTTTTGATTATATTATTGTTAGCTGGTTACTAACTCTTTATTCATGCGTTTTTTTCCTTCTCTACATAATGATAAAAGAGGACAAACAGGACATTGTGGCTTTTGTGCTTTGCAATGATAGCGGCCAAAGAAAATGAGTTGATGATGTGTTCGAGACCAATTGTCCATTGGTGTCTTTTTCATAATTGTCTGTTCGACTTGTAGTACGGAATCTTTCCAACGACAAAGGCCTAATCGTTTAGAAACACGTTCTACATGCGTATCAACTGCTAGTGCTGGAATATCAAACGCGACAGAGACAACAACATTAGCTGTTTTTCGACCTACCCCAGGCAGTGTTGTTAATAAATCACGATTTGCAGGAATTTCTCCATCAAATTGCTCTATTACCATACGACTTAACGCTTGTATGTTTTTGGCTTTATTGCGAAATAATCCAATAGACCTTATATCATCTTGAAGTTCTTCTAATGGAACGTTTAAATAATCTTGAGGTTCTTTATATTTTGCAAATAAACCTGGCGTTACTTTATTTACCAGCACATCTGTACATTGTGCTGACAATAAAGTAGCAATTGTTAGTTCAAATGGATTACTGTGAACTAGCTCACAATGAGCATCTGGGAACATTCTATCCATTTCTGATAAACAGTACTCCCATTGACCTTTTGTTAGCATATACTCACTTCCCTATTCTCGTTCTTCTAACCAATTATAAAAAGGTACTTTATTTTTGTTACTTTGTGGTTGTGTTGTCGTTGTTCTTTCTGGTACGGTTCTAAATTGGCTAGCTTGTTTTTCAACGTCTTTAATTGTCTTAACATTTTTCTTTTTCCACTCAAATAAGATACGATCAATATAACGTAAGCTCATTTTTTGAGCAATAACAGCTTCTTTTAATGCCGCACGAATGAGTTCTGGTGATTGTTGATCTTGATCAAACCACATAGCAATTGTTTCATTTTCCATTGGAGAAAGAAAACGTCCAAATTCTTGTTCAAACATCTTGAAAATATCGCCTTCTTGTTCTTTTTGAGTCTTATCATTTTCAGTTGTTTTTTCAGATAATATCAGGTCAATTAAACGATCCCATAATCCATGGAAAGAATAAGCTTCAAAGAGAACACCTTTTTCATCATATCTTTGAGTAATTGATAAGTACCCTTTTTGAAAAAGTCTTTGCATATGTTGGCTAATTGAATAATGGGAGAAATGTGAACGCTCACCCAAATCATCAGGAGTCGGAAAATGATTACCCTTTTCAATAAAAGCCAACATGTGAAGGATAAGCAATGCTTCGTCATCTTGTATATCACACTTTTTATAATGTTCAAAAAAGAGCTGGGAAATGGTTACATTTCCCTGCTCTATCCACGTGCGGAGTCGATCTGGTTGTTGTTGGTGCATACCTGAACTCTCCTTTTAAAAATATATTTACTTACTTTTAGTTTAACTAATGTCTTACTCCTAAAGTCAGCTCGCGGCTCTTTACTGGGTCAAAAAGACGATATATTTGCCTTTCATCCTCAGCGTATTTGTTGGGTTTAAATGATGTTTCCCGCTCGCCTGGCTTATGGGTATAGACGGTTTAATAGTCTTGGGAATGGAATTGCTTCTCGAACGTGTTCTGCACCACTAATCCATGCTACAGTACGTTCTAATCCTAAACCAAATCCTGAATGTGGTACTGAACCTTGTTTACGAAGTTCTAAATACCAGGAGTAAGTGTTTTCATCTAGATTGTGTTCAGCTAAACGTTGTTTTAATAAATCATAATCGTGAACACGCTGTGATCCTCCAATAATTTCGCCGTACCCTTCTGGAGCAATTAAATCCGCGCACAGTACTACATCTTCACGGTCTGGGTGAGGTTGCATGTAAAACGGTTTAATCCCAATAGGGTAGTGCGTGATAAATACTGGTTTTGCATAATGTTCTGCAATTGCTGTTTCATGCGGAGCACCAAAATCATCCCCCCACTTAATGTCATCAAATCCGTTTTCATTTAAGAATACGATAGCATCATCATAAGAAATACGTGGGAATGGCGCTTGAATATGCTCTAGTTTCGTGACGTCACGTTCCAATCGTTCTAGTTCTAACTTACAGTTCTTTAAAACTGATTGAACGACATAAGAAACGAATTGTTCTTGTACTTCCAAGCTTTCTTCAAACTCAACAAATGCCATCTCCGGTTCTATCATCCAAAACTCTATTAAATGGCGACGTGTTTTGGACTTTTCTGCACGGAAAGTTGGACCAAATGAAAATACTTTTCCGAAGGCCATTGCAGCCGCTTCCATATAAAGCTGACCTGATTGAGAAAGATAAGCATCTTCATCAAAGTATTTAGTTTGAAACAATTCAGACGTTCCTTCAGGTGCAGAGCCTGTTAAAATGGGTGGATCAATTTTAGCATACCCATTGTCGTTGAAAAACTCATATGTAGCACGAATTACTTCATTACGAATTTTCATGATTGCATGTTGTTTTCTAGAACGTAGCCATAAATGACGGTTGTCCATTAAAAATTCAGTACCATGTTCTTTAGGAGTAATCGGGAAATCAATGGCTTCATGAATAATTTCGATATCTTTTATTTGAAGTTCGAAACCAAACGTTGAGCGCTCGTCTTTCACTACTTCTCCGACTATATACATGGATGTTTCTTGAGTCATTGTCTTTGCTTTAACAAATAATTCTTCTGATACTTCTGCTTTTACAACCACTCCTTGAACAAATCCTGAACCATCACGAAGTTGCAAGAATGCAATTTTCCCGCTTGATCGTTTGTTCGCTAACCAAGATCCTATTTTGACTGTTTCACCCACGTGTTTATGCATATCTTGAATCATAATTTTTTTCATAAGTTCCTCCAGAATTTACAGCAATTCTTCTTGCCATTTTGATCGTACAAATGAATCTATACGTGCTACAGCTGTTTCGAGTAAATCAAGTGATGTTGCATATGATAATCGAATCGTTGATGGAGATCCGAAACCAGAACCCGGTATTACTGCAACATTAGCTTCGGTAAGTAATGCGTCTACAAAAGCATCCACAGAATCATAACCTGTTTTGCGTGCTGTTTCAGATACATCTGGTAATAAATAAAATGCCCCTTGAGGCTTTAGTACTTTGAAACCTGGGATTGCAACAACTTTTGGGAAGATAATTTCTAATCGTGATTCGAATGCTGCTCTCATTTCTTCAACCGTATCCTGAGGACCGTTATATGCTTCGATGGCAGCATATTGAGATGTTGTCACAGGATTCGAAGTAGAGTGACTTGCTAAATCGGTCATGGCTTTAACTACCTGTTTATTTCCAGCTGCAAAGCCTATACGCCAGCCAGTCATGGAGTGAGATTTAGATACTCCATTGATTATCATTGTGCGCTCTTTTGCATCCTCTGAAACTTGTGCAATCGATATATGTTGTGCATCTCCGTATACTAATTTTTCATATATCTCGTCTGAAATAATCCAAATATCAGCTTCTTTACATACATCTGCAATTTCTTTTAATTCAACCTCAGAATAAAGCATGCCAGAAGGATTGCTTGGTGAATTTATAATAATGGCGCGTGTTTTATCTGTAATTGCATTTTTAATTTGTTGAGCTGAAATTTTATATTGTTGTTCAGCAGTTCCTTCAATGTATACAGGAACCCCTCCAGCAAGTTTTACTTGTTCAGGATAACTCACCCAATACGGTATGGGAATGATAACCTCATCTAGTTCATTTAAAAAGACTTGGAAAAAAGTATATAGTACGTGTTTTGCACCAATACCAATCAAAATTTCAGAGGGTTGGTAACTTAATTTTTGATCTCTTAGCAACTTGTCAGCAATTGCCTTCTTTAATGCTGGTAACCCACCAGCAGGTGTATATTTTGTGTAGCCATCATTCATGGACTGCAATGCAGCATCTAATATGTTTTGAGGGGTATTGTAATCAGGTTCTCCCGCTCCAAGACCAATTACATCAATGCCCTGTTCTTTTAACTCTTTTGCTTTTGCAGTTATGGCAAGAGTTGTTGATGGTGTTAACGTGTAAACACGATTAGCTAATTGCGGTTTCATCGATAATCCCCCTTACAAATTCAAAATACGTTTCCACCAAGTTCCGTTTTCAAAAAATAAGTAAACGTAATTCAACTTATTATTTTGACTTAAAAAAGTGATTTCCCAAACGGCATTGTTCTCTTCCCAACCAAGTTTAGTATGTAACACTTTTTTTACTTTAAATTCTTTTTCTACGGTTTCTATAGCCTGTATTTTTGAAATACCCTTTTTAAGTAACACTTCTTCAATATTTAGATCATCGAGATTATCAGGAATGAAAACAGCTTTTTCTTCCCCACTTTGATCTTTTCCAATTACGGTAATATATATGTTTGATCCACTATATACTTCTGAATCATTCACTTCTGCTAACTTATCCTCTTGTAGCGCTAGTTGTTCAGCTTTTGCTTGTTCAGCTGAAAAAGGTTGTCCTGCTTTCCATAGAACAAACACGCTTAGAAATAAACACAGGGAAACCGTAAATACACTTATAAAAATTATCCATTTTTTCATGTATGCACCTTACGTTTTATATATTGTGAAAACGGCTTTCTCTTGATTGTCACTTTCAAGTGCAAGACCGAACATTAAATCTCTATCTTTTAGATTGCGATTTAAAGCGTCCACAAGTTTATACAAGTCTGATTGGTAGTCAACCGTAACTGTTGAAATTATTTCAATTTTACTTTCCATTTGAAAACCTACTTTCTCACTTATGCTTTCTCATTATACCAATGTTCAAGGTCTAAAACCATATCTTCTAACGATAGTTTCTTCAAAGGTATATCCGGTAAAGCGCGAATAAATTCTTTTCCATATGACTTGGATTCGATTCGACGATCAAGCACAATGAAAACCCCACGATCTGTTGAAGAACGAATTAAACGACCGAAACCTTGGCGAAATCTGAGAATTGCCTCCGGTAGTGCTAAAGATGAAAATGAATTGATTCCTTGCTTTCTTAAACGTTCTGCCTGTGTTTTAAATACAGGATCATCTGGAGACGAAAATGGCAATCGTACCATGACCACTGCAGATAATGCATCACCAGGTACATCGACACCCTCCCAAAAACTATTAGTGCCAAATAATACAGACTTACTAAAACGTTGGAATGATTTTAACAACTTCATCCTACTACCTGAAGTCATACCTTGGGCAAATAACATATAACCTTCAAGTAATCCTGTGTCTTGTATTAAATCAACCGTTTTTCTCAACATGTCTTGTGATGTAAATAATACAAAACATCTGCCTTCAGTTACTAGCACAGTTTGAATGACTGCGTCTGCAACGGCATCAATAAAATCAGACTGTGACACATGTTGAATATCTGGCATGTCATCCACAATAACTAAGTTAGCCCCTTGATAAAAATCTTTTGGTGCAGAGAAGGTTTTAATTTGTACGCTTTCAGGTAGTCCAAGTTGGTTTACAATAAATCGGCTATTCCCCGGGACGGCTAATGTACCAGACGTCCAAATAATTCCAACATTTCCCCGCAGTCCATTAAATATCTCGTTTACCGCATGTGTACTATCAATTGGCTTTTTATACACATGAAGGCTGCCAGGAATACTTCTTCGATCAAGTTCAATCCACACAGAATAATCATGTCTAGAAGAAAGAAAAATATCAACCCATTCTCCTGTTTTAATTTTTATTTCATTCAACCAATACAGCCATTCTGCTGTTATTAATTTTTCAGCATGTGTTGAATCAACTTGACTTTTTTCCAATCTTCCAAGCAATTTTTGTGCAATCGTCACCCATTTTTGAAGGTTTTGGTAAACTTCGTCTAATAGATCATAATCAAGTGTTAAATCTTCAAGTAAAATCGTTTGTTTGGAGTGTGATCTGGCTGAACTTGTTTTTTGTACATTTTTTACAAGTGATTGGATGGCTTCATCAAACCTGTCGGAACATCGCGTATATACTCGATCTAATTCTTGAAATGATCCATCCACTTCAATTCCATGGTGCTTTAAGACATTTGCAAAAGATGAGGTTAATTGTCCTTGGTCACGTGTCCCTAATTGTCCGAAAACATATTTCCACTGTGTAAACGAGAAAATACGCTCTTCACGTGCATTTGCAGCTCTAACAAATTGGTGAGCTTCATCTATAACGACCGAAGTGATTTCGTTTGTTAAGAGGGGCTCTAAACGGTTTTTATCGGTAAATAGCATTGCATGATTGGTAATGAGTATATCTGCATGATAGCTTTGAGCCAATGCATATGAATGAAAATCATGGACATTCACTTCAGAGGTTTTTATCGAGAATGCATTTTTTCGAACTTTATCCAGAAATAACTGACCACCACTCGACACATTTAGTTCACCAATATCCCCTGTCTCAGTCCTAGTTAGCCACACTAACAATTGGCATATAGCAAATGTATCATCAGAAGATTCATCTACACCACGTAATAACTCTTCAAATCGATGCAAATCAATATAATGACTAACCCCTTTTAAGATGGCAACATTCACTTTACTCTTCACAATTGCTTCTAGTTTCGGAATCTCAACGTCATGCAACTGTTCCATTAAGTGAGAAGTATAGGTGCTAATTAAAACTTTCTTCCCTTTTTGTTTTGCATAGAAATAGCTTGGTATTAAATAACTAAGTGTCTTGCCTAACCCCGTTGATGCTTCAATTGCTAGTTCATTATTAGTTTGTAAGGTTTGCCAAATGGCATCCATCATTTGAAATTGTCCATTACGCTCTTTAAAATCTTTTAACCCTTCGGATAAAAACAATCGTTTATGATTCTTGGTTTCAGGATAGAATGTTGACGATTCAACAGGTGGACCTTGAATTTTTTTTTGGCGTAGGGCAATCCCTTTATAGAAATCTAAATTCTCTTCTATTACCTGCATTCTTTTTTTCTGAAGTGCTGCAAAAAACAGTGAAGAGATGTCATATTTCAAATGGAACGATCGTTTATGTATATGTTCCAATGTTTGAATTGGAAGTTTTTCAATTTCTTTCATACATTCAATGAACAACTCCGCTGTAGCGTATGCATCATCGTCTGCACGATGTGCGTTCGTAAGCTCGATGCCACGGTCTAAAGTGATATCTTGTAATTTATAGCTATAAGAGGTTGGAAATAACAAACGAGATAATTCTACTGTATCTATTTTTTTTCCTTTCCAATTTGGAAAACCAATTCGTTTAAATTCTTCTTGAATAAAAGACAAATCAAAATTCGTATTATGTGCAACAAATATACAATCTTCTAACATGTTATAGATTTCTGTTGCGACATCTTCAAAAATAGGTGCTTGCTTGACATCTTTATCGGAAATATTTGTTAAGTCTTGTATAAAGAAAGGAATTTTCTTTTCGGGTTGTATAAAGGTTGAAAAGGTTGATTGTATTTTCCAATCTCGGACGAAAACAACAGCAAATTGAATCATTCGATCCCCTTTTGCAGGTGAATGACCTGTTGTTTCAATATCTACGATTGCATAAGTAGGATTTACCATAAAATATCAGCTCACAATTTAGACTTCTTACAAAAAAATTGTATCACAAAACATGTATTGAGGTGTAACTGTCGTCACCCAAAGTCGTCTATAACTTAAAGGAGGTTTTTCTAAAATGAAATCATTGGTGAGATACATTGCAATTGGCTTACTAGTCTTAACACTAAGTGCATGCAACGAAGAATCAACGGTTAGTGGAAATGATGAACTTAAAGAGAGTGACATGGCAGCTATTAATTTAACTACTCAAGTGGATGGAGTATTTAAAGGGTTTGCAGGAGCTAATCAAAAATCTGTCATTATCGAGTTTGAAGGAGTAGAAAAGACTTATGAAATTATAGAAAATGCACCTGGGGACTTTGACAAGATTAAAAAAGACGATAACATTGCATTCTCTACAAAAATGGTCGATGGAGTAGAAATGATTGAAACGCTACGATTAAATTAAGATAACCGTGCCATAACAATGACTGTTAGATCAATAAGTAAGGGAAAAAAGACCAAGGAAGCTATTTCTTTGCTTATGGAACTAGTAATGGTGGTGATTTCCGTAGCAACGTTCTTTCATGTTTCGAAGCTAGCGTTGCCATGCAGAAACAGGCGGGCGGGCGCCGAGCCCACTAAAAAAGTCTTGACCAGTATAGACAGGATAAAGTTTTCTCTATAATACCCACTTTAGCGCTTTGTGGATGCCTCCCACGAGAATCCAGGCAGAAAATCACTGTCTTGCTTCTCGATTCGGCTACCACGCCTACACTGATTCTGCCTTAGCCATATGGATGACAACTAATACAATACAGTGCAGTGATAAACTAGCGATCATTTCCTCGAATTATTGAGGATAGAATCGCTAGTTTTTTAATTACACACTGTTTCGCCACGGGATTCCGGGTTGGTTTGTATATTATAAAGACAATTATAGGTGTCTTTTCAAATGTTTTTTAGAAATTTCCACAAAAAATGAAGAAAATACATTTATATTGCAGTAAATTGATAATGTTCAAGTGTTTTTATATTGGAAATTCTATTGAGCAGATGCTCAGTTGGAAAATTTGGACTCCAAGTTGGAAAAATGAGCAGCCAAGTTGGAATTTTGGGACTCCAAGTTGGAAAAATCACGTTCCAAGTTGGAATAGATAAAATATGGAAATGAAATTGGTGAACACTTCTACTTTATAATATAGAGAAGCCTATCCTCATTAGAAATTGAGAATAAGCTCGCTTTATTTAAGACATTTATAAGTGTCTTTTCAAATGTTTTTTAAAAATTTCCACAAAAATAAAGAAAATGCATTTATATTGCAGTAAATTGAGAATGTTCAAGTGTTTTTATACTGGAAATTCTGTTGAGCAGATGCTCAGTTGGAAAATTTGGACTCCAAGTTGGAAAAATGGACAGCCAAGTTGGAATTTTTGG
>NZ_ALJG01000204.1 GCF_000286315.1 Paenisporosarcina sp. TG20
AAGAGTTTGTTTTATGTGTTTTTAACCATTTAGAGCAGCGGGAAGGACTTCCTAACAACACTTTTTCTACATTGTTGAATCAATATGGTTTTCTAGAGAAACACTATTGTCCTTTTCACCATTTATTTAGAAAGGACAATAGTGAATAAAACATACAATAAATCTAACATTTTTAATTGCTTCCATTCATTTTGAAGGATATTTCAATTTACACTTTTGTTTTCAGCGAATTTCGTTTTGACATCCATACTCCGAATGCAACCAAAGCAATGATTGCCATAGTAGTTACGATTATACTCCACCAGAAATCAGTTAAATCTGGAGATCCAGTTAACCACTGTGTCGCATAAATTGATACCTTCCATGGTGATACCGTCCAATATGCTCCGAGTAGAGAATCGATTAATTGAACGCCTAGAACCAATACAAGTGATATCCCTGCAGCACCTCCAGTTGGTAACCATGCACTTGCATCTAAAACTACACTTACGACGAATAAGATCCATACACTATAGGTGCCTGTAAATGCGAAGAAGTTTGAGGGATCGACATTGCCAAATAAGAGTTCTGTGTAATACCAACTCGTCAACAACCCGAGCCAGACACTCCCTAATACAATGATGCTAACGACTTTCCATTTACTGAGGAAATAACTTAGATACGAAATGGGTCTTACATAAATTAATGTTCCCGTTCCGTTTTTACGCTCTCTGGATACCGTCCCCATGAATGCTAGCACGATGACCAGCATACCAATGAATTGATATTGCCCCATTGTGGACATCAAAACTTGTTGAGGTGTAAATTCAGGAAATGGGAACTTTGCATCTTTCGGAATATTCCCGACTGTCTCTAATATCTGTGGCAAGTAATGATTCATTACCGGTTCGGTGATACCAAAGAAAATGAAAATCAGTGGAATCCACAAGATTTTAAAATTGCGGGTGTTTTCACGCCATTCTTTTTGGAATAAAACTACTAAGTCTTTCATCCGCGGCCCGCCACCTTAATAAATATTTCTTCTAAACTTGTAGTTTGACGTTCCACTTTCAGAACTCCTAAACCACTGGTAGCTAAATAACCTAATACTTCTTTCATCTCTGGCGTATCATTGCTCATTTTGATAGTGGCAAATGGTCCTTTATAATTCATCTCCCATGGAGCTCTTGCTGCAAAAGTGAGCGCATCTTGCTCGCTAATAAATTCCACGCGATAACGTGGAGAATCATATTTCGCCCGTACATCACCCAGTGATCCTTGTTCTACTAAATGTCCTTTTCTTAAAAATAATACTTGATCCGTCATTTCTTCCGCATCGTTCAAAATATGCGTGGAATACAATATTGTCATGGTTTGTTGTAAGTTTTTCAGTAAATCCATGATTTCACGTCTTCCAACAGGATCAAGTGCGGAAACAGGCTCATCTAGCAATAACAGCTTCGGTTTGTGAACAATGGCTTGCGCCAAACCAAGGCGTTGCTTCATACCACCTGAAAAAGTGCCTGTTTTTTTTCGTAACGCTTCTCCAAGTCCAACAAATTCCAACGTTTTTTGGGCTTCAATTTTTGAATTACGTATGTCCATTCCACTTAATTTCGCTGCCATTTCAGTAAACTCTAATGCGGTTAACCAAGTAAAGAACTGTGGATATTATGGTAAAAACCCAACGGACTTTCGTACATCCACATGTTCTTCGCCATTTAACAAAATGGTTCCTGTTGTTGGCTTCAATAATCCCGCTAACATGGATAATGTCGTAGTTTTGCCTGATCCATTAGCTCCGATTAAAGCAGTCGATGAATTTTCTGCTAGTGAAAAACTTACTTCATTCACAGCCTGTTCTTTTCCGTATATTTTCGTCAGTTTATTTGCTTCTAAGATTGGCATCATAATTGCTTTCTTCCTAAAATGAAATACAGTATTGGTCCCAAAATATTGACGAAAATAATGATTAAAGCCCAGAGCCATTTCGGTCCGTTTGTATCATTTATTTTCGATAAATCAATAAGTGCTATGATTAGTAATATCAATTGAATAATAAATATTGGTGCGATGATACCCCAAGGAATTTCCTGTAATAAGTCCATTTCTCTCACTCCTTTTTTTAAAGTACTATTGCAATAAGTGCAATAGTTCCAAATAACAATCCAAGAAAAATCCAACTACCTTTATGTCCCATGTTTACAGTCCACCCAATACCAAACCGCTTTTCAACTAGAATACTCGGGTCGTCTTTATTTATATATATCAACCCCATCTTCCAGTATTTATCATCGTCCGCATCGATGACACCTTTTTGGTTTATTTCATGAGTAGTAATAGAAATCCTGGTGCCGCTTTGCCCCACTATTACTGTGTAATATAATACCGATCCTAAAATGACAATCAAAAATCCAATGGTGAAGGCAAGTGTAACTCCTGATGACATAATTTCCGGAGCAATGATTGTCAGTTGTAAATAGCCCATCAGCAATGTTACCGAAATCGTCACGACAAATAATAACCAACTTGAATACTTCCGAAAAGCAAGTTGCTGCTCACGTGAACGCTTTTTCTGTTGAACTTGAATCTTCGAACCAGATTGTTTCATCGCGCTATTGAAAAACAACAACATTCCTTGTAAAACAAGTGTCATTAAAGGCAACGAACTAACGGAAAACCAGCTTTTTTCAGCGAAACCATCTGCTTCCCCATCCGGTCCCCAGTGTATGGGGATTTGACCTGGTAACGTTTCATATTGAGTTAATCCATAGATACCTAAAGTGATCGGCACAAGCATTGGGAGGATAAAGAATATATTGGGTAACAGTTTTAGTTGTTCTCGAAACTGTAGATCTACGACTTTTCTTTCAATTTGCCCTGATGTCCATTTCTCCGTCTTTTTCCAATTAGATAGCGTAATATGATTTTTTGCGTATAACCCAATAGAGAAAACAACTGCCAAGATTTGAGCAACCATTCCTAATAACACGATATGTTGATCTGAAGGACGTAACAACAATAACCAACCTATAAAAAACAGGATAATTGCCATTCCACCAGTTAACAAGACCTTTGTATAACGACTTTTCATTTTGACAATACGGCTGTCATTTACATGTGTATCTGGAATATATACCCCGAATACTTCACTTGCTTTTAAAAACTTCGGTAAAAAAGCTTGAATGACAATGATGAAGAGTAAAATTAGAATAAATATAATTGCAGTCATAACGACTTCTCCTTCAAATCGGTAATAATTTCTTTCACTAATAATTTGATTTCCTCTTGAGACATTTGAAGACACAGAGCTTCTGCAACGATTGGACGCAATTCTTGTTTCAAACGATTGCGGTCAGCAGCTGAGGCTTCGCGAATACCTTTTGCATGTATAACCACACCTTTTTTCTGGACAATTCGAATAAATTCTTTCTCTTCTAGATAGTGATAGGCCTTATTCACAGTGTGCATATTCATACCAAGATCTGCAGCAAACGCACGAACGGATGGCAATGAATCGCCGGGTTTCAAGCTTCCTTTTGCCAACCCTTCAATAATTTGTTGGACCAATTGTAAATAAATTGGCACGGACGAATTTGCTTCTATTTCAATGAACATATGCGCCTCCCTTCTGTTCTATTATAATTAGAACAGTTTTGTTATACATATAATAGAACAGGTTATTAATTGATGTCAAGTAAAGATAAATAAAAAAACACTACCAAAATAGGCAGTGGTTTCATTTATAACTTCTTATTTTTCACAAGCAAACAGTAAGAAAAGAGGAATTCTCATTCGTCGCTTATATTCACTTTCATCAGCAAATTCTTCAGTTCTTGGCGTACCTTCTCTAATATCTCCAACCTTAAAGCCAGCTTGTTTTAAAAGTTGGTAATACTCTTCAATCGTCCGATGATATTTAACCACTTTTTTATTAATCCAAGGTTCTACTCTTTCACCGCTATTAAAATAATCATCTACGATCCAATCGGTTTTTGAGGAAGAGACTGCAGCACTTTTAATTGAAGAAGTTAATATAGGATGTTGCACACTAAATATGAACTTTCCATTACTTGCCAATGAACTATGAACTTCTTTAAATAAAACCTTTAAATCCGCTAGATAATGTAGAGCTAATCGGGAAACCACTAAATCATAATTGCTTGATTGGAAAGACCATGTTTCCATTGGGGAAAGATGTACATTACCTACTGTCCCATCTAAATTTTTAGTAGCTTCTTTTTGCATGTTTTCCGAACCTTCTACTCCGTCATACGAGAAACATCCTTTTTTTAGAAGTTCTACTCCAAATAAAGCGTCTCCACATCCTAAATCTAATACTTTTAAGCCTTTCACATCACCAATCATATCAAGCAATATTGGTTTTTCAATAACATTGTTTGGACTTTCCTTACGATTTCTTCTGGATATGTAATTATCGAAAAATTGATTGTCGTTATAAGAAGATGCACCTTTATACTCCATTCATTTCCCTCCCAAGTAGATAAACCTAAATAATAATATCATAAAGCTTGGGGAAATCAATACTTATTAATTTCCTGGATTAAACTTTTAGAAAAAATGGATGCTTCGTTTCGATTAGATGACCGAATCTGATTGCGTATATTTTAGTTGTATAATCACCACATGAAGAAAATATGTCAAAGAAACGAGAGGTCTTTCCCCTCAAGTTCTTACTTAACCTCTGCTATCTTCTTTAATTCATTTGCACGAGAAACAATAAACTTCCTCATATAATTTTCTAAGAACAACCAATCTGCTAACTACCCTATTACTCCAAATGGGGATTTATATTCAAAAGTATCTTCCATAATTGTTCCTGTTGAACTCTCTACAAATCTATGTGTATGAGTGAAGGAATGAAAAGCACCTTTAACGAGTACATCGGTAAAGGTGTACGGAACTTCCATTTCTGTGATTTGAGCTGTTAATCTCTGTTTAAATCCAAGATGAACGGCTTCCCATGTGACACAATCACCCTTATTAAGTAACCCTGCTGTAATCCCTCCTACTGCTCTTTCCTTTGTATTCGATGTGGTTTTTGTGTGTGTCTCTACGTCTCTAGCGAGATTAAAACATCGATTGATGGATGCTTCTATATAAATGGAATGGTTTATTATTGGCATCTTCGATCTCCTATTTTAGAAATTGGCACCCTAATGACAGTCAGCTGAGACAGCCTCATACATGACTTTTTCCTCTGTTTGTGTAGAAGGTCCCTTGATTCTTTCCATTTTCTTTTGACACGTAAAGTGCTTCATCAGCTAGATGCATCGTTTCAATAGGGTGGTCGCTATCTAGTGGATAAATAGCAGCACCAACACTACATCCAACTTCTACTGTTACTTCTTCCAACTGAATTGGTTCTCTAATTAATAAAATCATTTTATTCATGAATTTTTGCCCTTCTTGTCGTGGGTCCTTTGTTGTACTAGTTGAAAGAAAGACAAATTCATCGCCCCCTAGTCGATACACAAATTGCTCTTCACTTGTAATTGAGGTTAAACGTTCAGCTATTACCTTCAAAACATTATCTCCTGAAAGGTGACCATATTGATCATTTACCTGTTTAAAACCGTCTAAATCTATGAAAAATATAAGCCACTGCTTGTCACTATCAAGTACCGTGGTTTTCATTTTGTCATACAAAGCAATCCGATTGGGTAGACCTGTTAATGTATCTTGATGCGCAAGAGATTCCATTTTTGTTAATGCTGTCTGTGTTGCAGTAATTGTTAGCACCATGTTTCGAATTGATAGGGATAACCCCTCTACCTCTTTAATCCCACGAATAATAGGCATTTCATGAATCTTTCCTTCACCAATCTCACGAGCAGCCATGGTGATTTTTCGTAATGGTCGTGCGATTTGATTGGCTAATATCCAACCAATAATTGAGAATAACACAATTGCCACTGCACCAATGATAATCATGAAAATTTCCAATTTGTTAATGCCAGCATATGCTTCTTCAATTGGTTGACGCACGATAACATGCCATCCTAGTCCATCAAAATCTGAATAGCCTTCACCTCTTGCATAACCAGTTACATAGTTTTTATTATCACCCCAAGTCGTTTCTATCCAGTTGTTACTTGCGGATTGTAAGTTTTTCAACAGTCCTGTATTTAGTGGTTGTCCCACGAGATGATCCGCCCCTAAAAGAATGGTTCGATCTCGATTACTGACGATTAAGAGTTCCAACTTCTTTTGCTGATCAGTTGACTCCATTAAGGTTTGTCTAACCTCTTCAGCCCATTCCCAACTTAAGTGGGTAGCAAATACGCCATGAAAAACACCTTTTTCATTAATTATGGGTACACTAATATCAACAAATTGTAATGGTCGACTTGAAGGATTTGGAAGCAGTTTGGATAATAAGACGGCCTCGTGCACGTCCCCAATAAACGGCTTTTCTAACGCTTCTAAAAATACAGGACGTTCCGCTATAGACGCTCCTTTTAATATGTCATCACTTGACCCAATTACTGTACCTTTTGCATCTGTTAGTCCAATCCATGAAAATGATGGGGATTTTTCTTGTAACTCATCTATTAATTGTTGTGCTTCTTCTATGTTTTGATTTCTAAAAGCTGGTAACCCACTGATTAATTGGACTTCGTTAAATCGAGCGGCCATAAACAAATCAAGTTTATCTGCCAATTGAAATGAGTGCCCTGCTAAAGACTGACCCACTTCTTTTCGGACTTCTTCTCCTGCTCGATCTGTAAAAACTGACCCTATAAAAAAGGTTAGCAAGGTTAGCATACTCGCAAATAAAATGGTCATAATTGTTCGTAAATGTACTGACACTTTATAACCTCCAGCCCTTGTTACTAAAATATTATTTTATCATGACCTACCTGAAAAATCGCATTATTTTCACATATACAATTTACCTTACAATATACCTTGAAATAGTTTTTAAGTGTTCAATACTTTGTCACTGCAACAATTGCAACGATTTGCTACAATAATTGCATAAAGAAGGAATGAGGAATAACCTGATGAAACAGTTTTTTTTAATCGGCTCTATACTAGGTGCTATACTTTTAAGTGCTTGTGGGGTAACTGAAGAACCTATAAAAACAACTTCTGACGAAGTGCCTGAAATGGTTGAGGTGGATTTAACAGTCCCTCAAACAGCCATCTTGGGTGAAGAAATCACCTTTACTGCCGCGGTTACACAAGGACAGGAAATTGTTGAAGATGCTGATGAAGTGATGTTTGAAGTCAAGAACACAATCTCAGGAGAAAAAGAGATGATTGAAGCTTCATTAAACGATGATAAACATTATGCAATTAACTATTCATTTGAAACAACTGGCACGTATGATATCACGTCACATGTAGCAGCACGGAATTTACATGTAATGCCAACTAAACAAATTATTGTGACAGATGGCGATGAAGATTCTGAAACAAATGAAACACCAGCACACGGTGATACCCATCATCATGATCAAGCGGCCACCATTGAATTTACAGAGGGTACAACTACTGTCGGAAAGGCTACCTTGTTAGTAACCAACGTCTCACTATCGGGCACACCACTAGAAGGAGCCCGTGTTCGATATGATATTTCACGAGAAGGCGATGATCACCATGCATGGCTAGAAGTTTCTGAACTAGAAGCGGGTACTTATCAGACCGAGTTTACATTTACTGAGTTAGGCACCTACGAAATTGAAATCCATGTGACAAAAGGCGACGACTTGCATGAACATGTGATAAAAACGTATCTGGTGGAATAAAAAAAGCAAAGCATCTTCTAGTTCCACGCTGGTTAAGTGTAACTAGAATTGATCAATTTGAAATAATTATTCTGCTACTGGTACGCTCGGCCGAAGATCTATGAGAATACTGTAAAGTTACTTAAAGAGGTTGTTCAAAAAGTCCGCTAAAAATAGCTGTCGTATCTCTTCGTTGGCTTGCTTCTCTGCTCCTCACGTATCAACACCATACCCTCCGGTGCTCGAAGGCTACGCCGCCTCGGCCTACTCGGCTCTTTTTATGCTCCTTTTTGAACACGCACTTAAAGAGAAAAAAGCTAACCACAATGTGGATTAGCTTTTTTTGTATCTTTTGAAGCGTACACTTCAACAATTGAAATTAAATTAAAGGTTGCCTTAATAGATATTTCCCCCTATTTATTACGCCGTTGGAAATGGAAGTTGAATTGTTTCATATCAATGCAGTTATGCTTACGTGGGCAATTTATGGTGTAGCCGTTGACTGGTAGCACCATAGCCGGATGCGTACATTGGTTTGGCGTTACCAACCCTTATGAAAATGGTATCTAAAACCAAAAATTTAAAACACACGACCAATTAACCTTATGTTTCGGACAGATCATATTGATTTGCTAGAGAGGCTATGAAATAATAGCTATAAAAATCGGCATGTAAATCTTCATCGATTAACACAATAGAATAAGATAACGTTCTATATATATGAACTGAAAAACACTCATCCGAAACATAAGAATAATGAATCGCAAATAGTAGATGATGGGAGATTAAACGCAATGACTTTACATATAAGAAGAGCAAGACCAACGGATGCAGCAGTAGCTGTGCCTCTAATCATCGAGGCTATCGGAGAAATTGCAGAACAAATGACAGGAGAGACAAGTCCAGCTTCCGTGGAACAAGAACTTGTTGCCTTATTTAGACGAGAAGATAATCGGCATTCTTACTTACACACTGTCGTAGCTGAACGGCAGGAATCTGTTGTAGCGGTAATGGTACTCTATTCAGGTATAGATGCACTTACACTCGATGAAAATTTGATTCAATGGTTATATAAAAAAAGTGGACAACTCACTTCGATTCCTCCAGAAGCTCGCATAGATGAATATTATATTGATACCATTTGTGTACATCCGGACTTCCGTGGTCAAGCAACCGGTAGTTTATTACTATCCCACGCAGATCAAGTTGCTCGAGACGCTGGGTTTTCAAAAGTTGTGCTGAATGTGGAACCACAAAAAGAAGCTGCGATTCGTCTATATAAACGTATGGGTTACCAAGTATCCGGACCTTGGGTAATCTATGGAGGGACATTTTATCATATGAGCAAGGAATTGACTTAAATTATTGGATAATTTATTTGGAAGAAGGACTTTATTCCAAATAATGAAACTTTTTTTTATATAATTCGTAAAGAAATATGACAATCGCAATAATGATAAGAAAACCCGGGCAAAATACGCCCGGTCCTTTTAAG
>NZ_ALJG01000205.1 GCF_000286315.1 Paenisporosarcina sp. TG20
CTCCTCACGTATCAACACCATACGCTCCGGTGCTCGAAGGCTACGCCGCCTCGACCTACTCGGCTCTTTTTATGCTCCTTTTTGAACACTCACTTTAAGGAAAATTGTAAATGTCGACCCTTCCTCCGTACTGCTGCCAATTATATCGCCATGATGTGATTCAATAATTTGTTTGACCACATATAAGCCGAGTCCAGTTCCTCCGGTTTTTCGTGTCCTGGATTGGTCCACACGGTAGAATCGTTCCCAAATTTTCGGTAACTCTTCAGAAGGGATTCCGATACCAGAGTCTATAATTTCAATGATGACAAAATCACTTTTTAAATAAGAGCGAACTGTAATCTCACCTTTAATGGTATATTTAATCGCATTTTCAATAAGATTATAAAAAACTTGCTCCATTCTTTCCAAGTCCACAGAAATCTCCGGTAAATCAGCCTGGCATTCAGTTTTAATGTCTAACCCTTTTTTTCTTGCTGCAGGCATCAGGTTTGAAACCACTTTTTCAATAAGTTCATTAATCATGGTTATTTCTTTATTTAATTCAAATTTCCCTACCTCAATCTTGCTCATTTCAAAAAGATCATTAACTAGAAAAGTAAGCCGACTAGCTTCCTTATTAATTATATTCAAGTAATTCTCTAGATCCTCTTTATTGGAAACTTTCCCCTTTGCAAGAATATCGCTATACCCCTTAATATACGTTAACGGCGTACGGAGTTCATGAGAAACATCTGCTAAAAATTCGTTTCTACTGTTCTCGAAATACTGCAATTGTTCTCCTAGTAACTGTATCGAAATACCAAGTTGTGCAATTTCATCATTTCCTTTAACTGAAATAACTTGCTTGTATTTCCCTAATGCTATTTTATTTGTCGCCTCTTTCATGAGAACAAGAGGTGTCGTCAATCTCTGTGAAATAAACCCAATAAGTCCAAAAGCCAGCAACAAAATACCTAAGCCTGAGACAATGAATAAAACATTCATGACATAAATAATTTCTCTTAAGTTTTTAGATGGGTAGTACATATACACATAACCAGCATTATTTTTCATTGGGGATATGGTAATAATATATTTGTGCTGCCTCCAATTGCTTTCTAAAACATGGGCAGTTTGTTTACTTTCTTTGTCCACCAAATGATTGTTCATATCTTGGTCAGGAGTTTTCGATGATGCGAGCACTTTTTGATTAATATCTGTTATTAGCACACTCGTCGAAGCACCTCTTTCCATCTCAAGTACATGTCCAACGGTTTCTTTGTTGGGGCTTTCGGCTACGATTCTAGCATGATTATTTCCTCTAACTTGCAAATCCTGCTTAATGTAGTCAACAAATAAATTGGTAAATACACCGTACAATATGAATCCGAGAATCAAAAACAACGCGATAAATATTGTGCTAAACAATAGACCGATTTTTAACGTGATGCCTAAATTATTTTTCATTCATATGCTCCTTAAAGGTGTGCAAGATAAACCCTTTTCACTTTATCAATTGATAATATTAATTTCCTACACTTTTATCATAATCTAAAAATGTTGAGAAAGTATGAAGAAATTAATAAAAAACTAACTTTTTAATATCACTAAGTGCCTTTATATACTTTTCATGGTAGATGGTAACTTACGTAAAACGTAAGCCATGTGGTTTCTTATCTTTAAACAAAATAAACGAGCGGTGACCAATGCCACCGCTCGTTTATTTTGTTTTAGGAAATCATGCGGTTAATTGTCACAGAGGAAACCTTGCAACCTACCAAATCATATGGATTAAATAGAGTCTTAGAAGCTTTATCTTTTTGAATCAAATCAAAAATGTTTAGAAGAAATTATCAATTTCCCAAGGCTTACGGGTAAAGCTCCTGGCTTTTGTAACAATAAAGGTTCATTTCATCTTTTCTATTTCTTGAATCATTAGATCATGGTTCATTGCACCAATCGCAATATATTGTATTCGACCACTTGAATCAATCATATAAGAAGTAGGGTATGCCCGGACTTGATAGGTATCTGCCACATCAGAGTTTGCATCCATCAGTATCGGAAAAGTCAAACCGAAATCTTTTACAAACTCAGAGACGGCTTCCTCTGACTCTTGCAAATTAACCGCTAAAATCTCTACATCCACGTCCGGCTGTTCATATAGTTTCTGCATGTCTGGCATTTCTGCTCTGCATGGTGGGCACCAAGTAGCCCAAAAGTTTATGAAGACTCGCTGTCCTCTATAATCAGATAAACGGGTAGTTTCACCCTCCAAAGTTGTCAGTTCAAAATCAGGTGCTATTTTACCGATTGCAAGTCCTGTCTCTTCAGACCCCACAGTCTCTTCAATGCTTGTATCTTCTTTGTTTGCTGTCTCTTCCTTTGAATTTACTAGATCATAAACAGTCCAACTGACCATTAACGCTATAACCGCAACAAGAATTGTTTTTTTCATTGATGTTAACCTCCATATCTATCCTAGTTTTGATAACCAAGTATCATCTATTAATTCAAGTAGAAATCCTGTAATAAGTGGCATCAGGCCAAAAAATAACACTAGACCCATCATAATCATTATGACGCCGCCCACTTTCATAATTACTTGGCTTCGGCGAACAATCCATTTCGTCGATCCAAGGAAAAAAGTTAATATAAGGAAAGGCAAAGCAAAACCAATTACGTACATGACCGTGTAAAAAAGGCCTTCGCCGGGATTACTTGCAGCCAAAAGTAAGATGGACCCGAAGATTGGTCCAATACAAGGGGTCCAGCCGGCTGCGAAGCCTAGACCAATAAAAAATGTCCCTATATATCCAGCTGGCCTTTTTGAAAATTGGAAACGTCTTTCCTTCATTAAATTTGTAATATTAATCCAACCAGCGATAAATAATCCCATAATAACTATAAAAATTCCGGCAATGCGCTGGATAAATAAACCTGAATCACCCATTAATAAGGTTTGAAGCCATTCTCCTAAAAAAGAGGCACTGGCTCCCAGACTAATAAAAATCAATGAAACGGCCGATAAAAAGACGATTGAATGGCTCAATAATTTCTTGTGGATTTCAGAGCTTTGATTTCCCTGCAATTCTTTTACACTGATTCCTGTTATGTAGGATAGGTACGCAGGAAAAATGGGCAGTACACAAGGTGACAAAAAGGAGAGAGCCCCTGCACCGAGAGCCAGCAGCATTCCAACAACTAAGACTGTATCTGTTTCAATTCCGCTCAATATAACCACTCTTTCTTTGATTTATTATGAGTAGGGTAAAACTCATTGCAAAAAACACTCCTACAAACCATGGTTTCATCATATACCCGAATACCGTAACAAAAGGTTGGACAGTAGTAATAATGAATATTCCTAAGGTCCATCCGATTAACAATGCGCTTATTAAGGTATTGCTTCCCTTACGTCCTTGGACGGTTAGGAATAGGATGAGAAGAATCGCCAGTAAAATCATATAGCCAAATGAATATGTATTGTCATTCCAGACAAACTGCATAAATTCATACAAAAATGAAGCAATTAAAAACACAAAAATAAAAGATGGGATAAACAACACCACATTGATTTGACCCCGTTGAGATTTATAAAAAAGCAACAATGCGCTGAATAACACAGCTACATAAAACGCACTCGAATCGCTGGGATAAGCCAATATAGCCAATGGATCACTGATGAATACAGGAAAATTCAAGATGATTTTTCCCATCCAAATAAAGAGCACGAAATTAATAAGTTGCGAAGTTATTTCTTCTATATGTCTTTTTCTCTTCTCCTTGGGTAAATCACTCATCATGTAAAAAGCTAGGATTCCTCCAAATATACTAATAATAATAATAAAAATTGATATTAATTTAGTGGTCTCTACCATTGATGTACCCCGTTTCAATGTGTTTTGTTAAAAGCAACTCCATTATGTGCCCCAATATTTTATAACCATTTGACTTCTATACACAATCCACTTGGTTGAACCGATATGAGTTTCCATATAAGAAAATGGAGGGTTGCCCATTCCGATACCATTCTCAGACATTTTTGCTCTCTATGCATTTAGCATGAAAAAGCTGAGAACCAACCAACGAGCAAGTGCCGGTATATAAAGGCCCGCCTATCTGAAAATAGATCAACGGACATCACCATTGAATGTTGTCGTCTTGACAATGAAAGTTAGATCTATCGATGCAATGACAGACTGAATCATTCCACAATTTTTGATGACTAAATCAGCTATCTTCATTGCATTTTGTTCGCTTAATGATTGGTCTGTTTGGACATAGGCAGTGATGGAAAGTTGTTCAATTCGATTTGCCTGATCAGGATTCCTGAAAGATGAGACTTCCAGCTCTATCCTTTTATGCTCAACCCTTTTCTTTTTCAAAATATTTCCGAGCAAAGTTCCACTGCATCCGATTAAAGAAGAGACAAAAAGTTCATATGGACGATAACCAATTGTGTCGTTAGGAGAAATAGGTAGCGATCCGAAACCTAAATCGCCAACTATTTTTTCGTTCTCGATTGTAAATTTCAATTTGAACTAACCCCCTTTCAGTTTGATTATGAACAATGTTTGTTAATATTTGATTAAGACAAACTTTTCCATATTATTGAGTCATCGGGTGTAAAGGAAAGTTCAGCCAAAAAGTATGATGAGTACCATCTGTATCCAGACCGATACTGCCTTTATGTGCAGTGATAATGCTTCGGCTAATTGCAAGCCCTAGACCTGCTCCGTCGGACTTAGTACTTCTTGATTCTTCAAGACGGTAAAACCGTTCAAAGATCATTGACTTTTTTTCAGGATCAATAAATCGACCAGAATGAGTAAAAGTTATGATATATCTATTGTTTTTTATCTCTCCATTAATCTTCAAGAATGTTCCCGTATTATAATCAAGAATGTTTTGAAGCATGTTGGTAAAGACTTGCATAAGGCCATCTCTATTACCCAATATCCCAGCATCCTCGATGTTGAATTGCATATCCATGATTTGATTCTGTAGTTTCAATCGAAATGCTGTTAAAGACTCTGATAGTACATGGTTAATTTTTACTTGTTCAAACTGTTTTTCCAAGAAATAATTGCCGTTATTCCAAGAATTTAATTCTGTTATAAGCTCAACAATTCTTGTGATTCGTCGGGATTCTTCCAACAGGGAACCAAATAATTCAGGGTTCCCATCAATTACTTTGTTTTGCAGTGCTTCTAGATAACCGTTTATATTTGTCAATGGAGTCCGAAGCTCATGTGCAATATCCTTCAGCATTTCTTCCCTTTGTTCTTGAACGGAAGAGAGAGTTTCTGACATTGAATTGAAGTTTTCAATTAGTCCCTTCATTTCTCCTGTAGCAGAACTTTCAATTTTGGAAGGCGTTTTTCCTTCTTTGATTTCTTTTGCCGCAATCGATAAATGCTTAATGGGACTAACAATTTTTTTGACTGTGAAATAATGAAACAATCCTGCAATAATAAATGTCACAAGACTTATTTTCCAAAGGAATCCATTCAATGTATCAACAAGTTCCTGTCCAGAGACTTGTTGTGAATTGACCAAATAACAGGCATACTCCGTCACAGACAAAGCAGCAAGGAGAATGACGAGCAGGATAACGAAGCTATTCAACGCAACCAATTTTGACAATAGGTTGGAAAAATTTCTAAAGACCCACAAATTTATACCCCATTCCCCTTACAGTCTTAATATAATCTTTAGGTGTCTTTTCACCAATCTTTCCTCTCAAATGCTTGATATGAACATCAATGGTTCGGTCAGATACAGCTTTTTCATTATTTTCGTAAATCATATTTAGGATTTGTTCCCTGGATAAAACCTGACTGGGATGCTGCATAAATGTATGGAGCAACTTAAACTCGAAGTGGGTTAATTCAAGCTGTTCTCCATTTATCCATGCTTCGCCTTTTGCAGGTTTAATCGTAAACCCTGTAAAACTTAACTTTCCGCAACGGCTTGACGTTCTCCTTAAAACAGCTTCTATTCTTACCATTAATTCAGCAGGGCTGAAAGGCTTGATAACATAGTCATCAGCCCCTAATTTAAAGCCTTCTATCTTGTTTTTTTCTGTAGCTTTTGCCGTAAGCATGATAATGGGCATCATATTTTTCAAATCTTCCCGCACCCACCTGCATATCTCTTCACCGCTGATTCCTGGTAACATGAGATCAAGTATCAAAATACATGGATCGAGTTGTTGAATTTTATCCTTTGCTTCAGCTCCATTTTCAGCTTCAATGACCTCATATCCGTCCTTGATTAAATAGATCTTAATGAGATTCCGGATTTTTGGATCATCTTCCACAATTAATACAGACTTCCCAATAAGATTCGTTTGATTCATGTTTTTCCCCTTTTCTACAATTGAAATATACTAAAGACAGACAGCCATGCACTGATTTTCTGCATTTGTACGCTTAATACATTCCTTCATTAAAATTTAAAATTGAGCAATCCTGCCATCTGTAAAACAAATACAATGTTTAGTAGCCCAGCATAATGCGTTTTCGGTAATTCATTAGCAGATTACCCAAAAAGCTAGCAGAAGCACCCATTTCAACAAAGATAATACTAAATCAATAATAAACTCAAAGGACCTCAAGTATAGAAATGTACGATTGAGGTGCAATTTAAAGTTTTCAATTTTACTACCAGTTAGATTGGGTAATATGTGCAGTTAATAGAGGAAAACATATGGAGAGAGACACAGTATCCCTGCTGCGAAAGCAAAAAACATCCTAATTCATCATAACAACACTTCTTTACAACCCATTATGAATAGGATTTGTTAAGGTTTGATTAAGAAACCGTATTATTTACTAATTAATTCAGGTTCAAATGAATAATAGGGACTTCATGTTAAAATGAATAAAATATTCTTATCAAAAAAGGAGAATTGCTTTGAATTATTGGAATAATCGTTTTCAAGATGCGAAATATGTGTATGGAACAAAACCAAATAAATTTTTACAAGATATGCAGAAAAAACTTCAATTAACTGGTGACGCTCTGACAATTGCAGAAGGTGAAGGTCGTAATGCAGTTTTTATAGCTGAACAAGGAATGAACGTTACGGCTTGGGATTATGCGGAATCTGGTCTAGAAAAAACAAATAAGCTTGCTGAAACAAGAGGTGTAACCGTTAAAACAGAACTTGTTGACTTAATTGAAGCTCAGTGGATAACCAATCAGTGGGACGAAATTGTTTGTGTTTTTGGGCATTTCCCGGAAGAATTGCGAAAGAAAACACTTCGAGGTGTAAAAGAGGCAGTAAAACCAGGTGGATACTTCGTGACAGAAGTATATTCACTCTATCAGATTCCATATAATAGTGGGGGTCCACCAAAATTGGAGTTATTATATTCTCCAGAAGAGTTTTTACAAACGTTCTCAGATTGGCGTATTGTTCACTTTTTCATGGGAGAGGTCGTGCGACATGAAGGAGAGCTACATAACGGGTTGTCACATGTCATTCAGTTTGTTGGACAAAAACCGTTAGAATAAAGTAGGAAATTACCTACAAATGTACTATTATAGGACTTTGTATAGTGAATATATCCAGCCATCAATTTATTTGATGTGCTGGCTATTTTTTTCGGTTACTTCAACAAATAGCTATACACTTAGTTTATTGCCTTTAGACTAAATGAACCTTTTTCTTCAAACGGCTTAAATTAGTTTATTACACAGCGTTTGATGTTAAATAAGTCAATCGCAAAACAAATATTAGGATTAGCTCTATTTTTTTCATTTTACGTCTATAGCCATAATGGCTTAAAAACCAATTTTTTCAAACTATTCTCAGACGTCGCTGCATATGCTAGGTATTTAAACAGGAAAAACGACCGAGTACCTTTTACGATACCGAACGTTTATTATTTATCTTTTTTTATGATTGTTCGATACATTTCATTTACCATATCCATGAAAGTTTTATCCTCCGTCAAATCATGAAGTGGCGCATCTGTTTGAACTCCGTCGATTACCGTATATAATTCTCGTTTTAATTTTTCCGGCAATTACTTCACTCTTTTTTGTTTTTTAAATCTTCCTATTTAATGCGTTTTTCTGGCCTTCGTCAGTGATCTTATAATTGAATTGAAATACCTCGTGGTGATGCGCGAAATAGGTATACTCAACATTCGTTTCATTTTAAATTTACACTTGCATAGTAGGATGGCAGCTTAAATCCTCATTTGTCTTCAATCGATTCAATTTCCTTTTTTTCAAAACCCATTTCTTCAATTAGTTAAGTAGCCACTCTATATTTGTAGATATATTTATTTACTTGGATGGATGCTATTGGCACAATCACTATTATAACCAGAATAGCTAATAGAATAGTTCTGATAATTTCTTAGTTCTATTCATTCTCCCAGCCACCACTTGTACTATTTGATCTCTCTGTGTAAATCATTTTTAAGAATTCAAAACTACCACCATTGGTGTCTTGAATAAACGTATCTCCTTCTACAAATCCAATTTTTTTATATACTTTTATCGCTCGTTGATTAAAAGTGACTACTGATAATGTTATGTATTCTGGTTTATATGTAGATTTGGCGAAAGCCAATCCTGCTTTTAAAAATTCCAATCCTTTTCCTTTACTCGTTAAATCCGGTCTCATTCCTAATCCTAAATCAATTGTATTATCCGCTACTTTATTAAAACTAAAGAATCCAATAAGCTCATTGTCATTAACAACAATAAAGTTCGAATGTCCGCGTTTATCAGGGTCAAGAAATTCGACTAAATCTTCTTTATCTGACTCCATATTATAATAAGAGAACTTACCCTGGTAATGCCAATTATGAGCTATATCTTGTGCATGATTTTGCGTCATTACTTCGAATGTAAACATGATTCTTTCCCCTTTATATCATCACTTTTCTATAGACATGAAACCTTTTCTTGTTAACTAAAGTTCGTTAAGATCCCTCTAACAGCCTCTAATAAGTTTTCTGCAATGTAATCTGGTTCTATGTCCTGCCATTTATGCCTATGCTGGTTTAAAGAAGATTTACCCCAACCCGTTAAGACCAATATCTTCGTTGCTCCAACTGCATGAGCTGCTAACATATCGGTAGATCCTACATCCCCAATCACAATACATGTTTTCAAATCAAGGTTATGTATTCTTGCGGCCTCTAATAGCAGTCCGGGCTTAGGTTTATGGCACTCACACTCATCATTTTGACTATGGGGACATATAAATGCATCATTAAACCCATAAGAACTAACCCGACTTTCGGCTTGA
>NZ_ALJG01000206.1 GCF_000286315.1 Paenisporosarcina sp. TG20
CCAGTGGGAAAAGCGAGGCCAGATGAGACCCCGCAGGCGCTTGCGTCGTGGAGGCTCATGGACCGCCCACGGAAAGCGTCCGCCTGTAACGGAAATCACTAGATTTGATACAGTTTGATATATACTTTTCAACTGATCATAAAATTGTGTGTGCTTTCTTAAAAGACCGGGCGCACTTGCCCGGTTTTTCTTATGTCTTTTTAGGTTGGGTAATTCTAGTTATCTCACATTCAAGTTAACTTAAAGTGAGACGTAGCAAGACTTTCAATAAAAATTCCCCTGAATTCCCAGTTGTATTTTCCTGAAATGCGAGTACAATATATAATACGAACAAACGTTCTTTGAAGGAGGCGAAAAGATGCCGCTCATTCCTACCGAAAGTTTACCTTATTTTGAAAAAATGATTTATTTGCCCATGGTATTAACTATTTTAGAGCGTGACCGTGAAACTGTTGAAAAAGGTCCATTTAAGTTAAAGAGACCTTACGTTGCGATAATTGATCATGCAGTAAGAGAAGCACAACGGGAACTAAAAGACACCAAACTATATTTGCGACAAAACAATATGAAAGTCATTCGTGGTAATCACGACGACACATTTACCGAGTATGTTTTTTTCTATAGTGGATACGAAGAGCATCGTCGCTACTTAAATGTGCGTCTAAGAAATCGAGTGGAGGAATTACTTGGGATATATTTGACGATTGAAAAGCAAGTGAATTAAGTAATTTCGAGTTAAGGAAAAGGTATAAGCCCTTTCTATGAACAAAGGGCTTAAGGATTAAGTATATGCCAATGTTATTTTTTAAGCTTTTTTTTGTTTGAATATGTAGGTTTTGACTTGGAAAAAGGATAATTTATTTGGTCACGTGTTTTTTGAAATTGATTCGTCAGAGAATGTGAAAGTACAAATTGTCTACACATCGTTGAATGCGAAACATTTACTGAGAGAGTTTGTGAATTTGTGAAATGTACGACACATTGGTTATGTGTGTTAATTGAATATCGATCGACAGCAGAAAATGCAATCCAAATGGTCCCGTCCGATTCTGGGGAAAGGGTAGGCATCATAATTAAAGGAACTCCAAAATCATGTGAAATAATAAGAGGGAGTTTATGTAAATTGCCGACGGATTCACGAGAGAAAACTGTAGCATGTTTATAAGAATTCCCATAAAAAGTAATTGATTTCTTTACAATAGTACTTGGTTTCATTTTGACGAGAAATTCAATATGGTTTTCAATTACACGAGTATAAAGCTTATTCTCAACCCAAATTGGTACGAGAGCAATTGTATTAAACGAAATAAGGTAATTTGATGTTATTGATATTTTTTTATCCATGACTTTACACCTCTTTATTAGATTATAAATCCTATTATAGATAAATTTTGGAATTAATCAATACTTTTTTACTATTAATTAAAAATATTTCGAATAAATAATTTTAAACTATATTTTTAGAAAAAACATTTGCAACTTCCTAGCATTTTTACTTATAATAGAAAAAAGGCATCCGAGGTGATTGGAATGGATAAGTATTATTCATATGCTGATTTTCTAAAAGCTATGGGGCGAAATCAAACAGTTAGTGAAGCGGAAAAACTGTTGAAGGATATTTACATGGATTTATTTTTAAACCATGTGCATCGAGAGCAACGAAAAGACCGCTTGCTGACCCTGATTGATGGTGCGCTTGATCAAAAGGATGTAGGATCGTTTGTAGTGTATACCAACGAACTACGTCAGTTGCAGCATGAAAGTGTATAATTAATTATTTCTAATAGACACGTGATTAATCTGCTCTTTTCGAAGAGTGGATTTTTTTGACTAAATTTTTACTATTAGTTAAAAGTGAAGGGAGTCAAAATCAGTAATACTTTTTGTCCTGAAGTATGAGAATCCCCTACAGTGACATATCCTTTGAGATGTCGTAGAAACTTCCAAATAATCACACGTTGAAAATTTTAAATTGTTCGATAGATAAAAAGTGATATATTAACAAATTTTTCTGTTAAAAGATAATTTATGTAGACATTTTCATTTGTAAAAATTCAAGTGAGATTTGATTTGTCTACTAATCTTTACTTATGAAAAAAACATATGTTCGCTTTTTATTCGTATTGAATTGGGGAATATGATAAAATATGAACATAAAATGAAAAAAACCCCTAAGTGCCAATAAAAGATAAAGTGGCTCTTTACGCTACAGGTGACGAGGAATAGTAGCACTTAAATAAAAGGAGAGTGAAATATGACACAATCTTTTGATTTACAAGCTCCTTATAAACCAGCAGGAGACCAAATACAAGCAATTCGAAAGTTGATAGAAGGAATAAATGAGGGGAAAAAATACCAAACATTGCTTGGTGCGACAGGTACGGGTAAAACATTTACCGTGTCTAATGTAGTAACTGAAATTAAAAGACCAACATTAGTTATGGCCCATAATAAAACATTAGCCGGGCAGTTATATAGTGAATTTAAAGAATTTTTCCCAAACAATGCGGTTGAATACTTCGTAAGTTTCTACGACTATTATCAACCTGAAGCATACGTGCCACAAACTGATACTTATATTGAAAAAGATTCCAGTATTAATGAAGAAATTGATAAGCTACGTCACTCTGCAACATCGGCTCTATTTGAACGGGAGGATGTATTAATTGTTGCGTCTGTTTCCTGTATATACGGTTTAGGGAATCCCGAAGAATATCGCGAGATGGTCTTATCACTTCGTATAGGGATGGAAATTGAGCGAAATCAATTACTAAGAAAATTAGTGGACATTCAATATGAACGTAATGATATGAACTTCGTCCGTGGAAAATTCCGCGTACGTGGAGATGTTGTTGAAATTTTTCCAGCTTCACGAGATGAGCGATGTATGCGTATTGAGTTTTTCGGTGACGAAATTGACCGTATTCGTGAAGTAAATGCTTTAACTGGGGAAATCATTGGTGATCGAGAACATGTTGCGATTTTTCCAAACTCCCACTTCGTTACACGTGAAGAAAAATTGTTGAAAGCAATAGAAAATATAGAAATCGAGTTAGAACAACAATTAAAAATTCTTCGCGGAGAAGATAAACTATTGGAAGCACAGCGACTAGAGCAACGAACCCGCTACGACTTAGAGATGATGCGTGAAATGGGCTTTTGTTCAGGAATTGAAAATTATTCCCGACATTTAACACTGCGTGAACCAGGAGCAACCCCATACACATTGTTAGACTATTTTCCAGAAAACTTCTTAATGGTTGTGGATGAAAGCCACGCCACATTACCGCAAGTACGTGGGATGTTCAATGGGGACCAGGCACGTAAGAAAATGTTAGTTGACCATGGCTTCCGTTTACCGTCTGCGATGGATAACAGACCATTAACGTTCCAAGAATTCGAGGGATATATGGATCAGGCCATTTTCGTATCAGCAACACCAGGTCCTTATGAAATGGAACACACGCCAGAGATGATTGAGCAAATTATTAGACCAACAGGCTTACTTGATCCTACAATCAGTATTCACCCTATTGAAGGGCAAATTGATAATTTAATCGATGAGATTCGTCAACGCACAGAGCGGAACGAACGTGTGTTAGTTACGACGTTAACCAAAAAAATGTCTGAAGATTTAACTGATTACCTAAAAGAAATCGGTATTAAAGTAAACTACTTACACTCGGAAATTAAAACACTAGAACGGATTGAAATAATTCGGGAACTTCGGATGGGTACTTATGATGTATTAGTTGGAATCAACCTATTACGAGAAGGACTTGATATCCCAGAAGTATCCCTTGTGACAATATTAGATGCAGATAAAGAAGGTTTTTTACGTTCTGAACGTTCACTCATTCAAACAATGGGACGAGCATCTCGAAATGCGAATGGGCATGTCATCTTGTATGCTGACCGCATGACCGATTCCATGACAAAGGCGATTGCGGAAACGGAACGACGCCGTAATATTCAAATTGCAAATAACGAAAAACATGGAATTACACCTCAAACTATCCAAAAGAAAATTCGGGATGTTATTCGTGCATCTCATAACTCAGAAGAAACATTAACTTATATGGAAAAAGTGACTAAAGGCAAGAAATTATCGAAAGATGAAAAAGCAACCTTGTTATTAACACTAGAAAAAGAAATGAAAGACGCAGCGAAGGCACTCGATTTTGAACGAGCGGCTGAACTTCGTGATACGATTTTGGAACTGAAAGTGGAAGGATGAAACGATTTGAAAAAACAAGAAATACGGATACTAGGTGCTCGAACACATAATTTGAAAAATATCGACTTAACCATTCCACGTGATAAGTTTGTCGTAATGACAGGACTGTCTGGATCTGGTAAATCTTCATTAGCTTTCGATACCATTTATGCGGAAGGACAACGCCGTTATGTAGAATCGTTGTCTTCCTATGCACGTCAATTTTTAGGTCAAATGGACAAGCCTGATGTGGATTCAATTGAAGGTTTGTCCCCAGCGATTTCCATAGATCAAAAAACAACAAGTCGTAACCCTCGATCTACAGTTGGTACTGCAACTGAGATTTATGATTATTTACGCTTATTATTTGCCCGTGTAGGTAAGCCGATATGTCCAAAACATGGGATTGAAATTTCATCTCAAACAATAGAGCAAATGGTCGATCGTTTAATGGAATTTCCCGAACGTACACGCATGCAAATATTAGCGCCTATTGTTTCCGGTAGAAAAGGGACACATGCTAAAATGCTGGAAGATGTAAAAAAACAGGGTTATGTACGTGTTCGAGTAAACGGAGATTTAATGGATTTAGATGATGATATTAATTTAGATAAAAATAAAAAGCATGATATTGAGATAGTAATTGATCGTGTTGTAATGAAAGAAGATATCGCTGCAAGATTGGCGGATTCTTTAGAGTCAGCACTTAGGTTGGCTGATGGTCGTGTGTTAATTGATGTTATGGAACATGAGGAATTGCTATTTAGTGAACATCACGCTTGTCCTATATGTGGATTTTCTATAGGTGAACTAGAACCACGTATGTTTTCGTTTAATAGCCCTTTCGGTGCTTGTCCCGAATGTGATGGTCTTGGTACGAAGTTAGAAGTAGATCTAGAACTTGTAATTCCGGACTGGTCAGAATCTTTAAATAAGGGAGCTATTGTCCCGTGGGAACCAACAAGTTCGCAATACTACCCACAACTATTAGGTGCCATTTGCAAGCATTACAAAATCAATATGAATAAGCCCGTAGAAAAACTCTCAAAAGATCAAATGGATAAAATTATTTATGGATCTGGAACTGACAAAATTCGCTTTCGTTATGAAAATGACTTTGGACAAGTACGAGATAATGAGATTTATTTTGAAGGTGTTTTAAGAAATGTGGAACGTCGTTATAAGGAAACGTCTTCCGATTATATTCGCGAACAAATGGAAAAGTATATGGCACAACAAGACTGTCCAACATGTAAAGGTTACCGATTGAAGCCGGAGACGTTAGCTGTAAAAGTTGCATCACATCATATTGGTCAAGTAACAGCATTTTCTATTGAAGAGGCAGAAGCATTTTTCAAGTCTCTAGAGTTGTCGGAAAAAGACATGCAGATCGCACACCTTATTTTACGTGAACTCGATGAACGACTTGGGTTCCTCATTAATGTAGGCTTAGATTATTTAACGTTAAACAGAACTGCAGGGACGCTATCAGGTGGTGAGGCCCAGCGTATCCGTTTAGCGACTCAAATTGGTTCTCGTTTAACTGGAGTACTTTACGTCTTAGACGAACCTTCTATTGGTTTACATCAGCGTGATAATAATAGACTTATTGCTACACTAAAAAATATGCGAGATATCGGAAATACCTTAATTGTAGTGGAACATGATGAAGATACAATGTTTGCTGCCGATTACCTAATCGATGTAGGTCCAGGAGCAGGAGTCCATGGTGGCCAAATCGTAGCAGCGGGTACACCTGCACAAGTTATGAAAAATGCTAAATCCATAACCGGGCAGTATTTAAGTGGCAAGAAATATATAGCCCTTCCTAATCAACGTCGAAAACCAGACGGTCGTATGATTAGTATTAAAGAAGCGACTGAAAATAACCTGAAAAATGTAACAGTGGATATTCCACTTGGCTTATTTACATCTGTTACAGGTGTTTCGGGTTCAGGAAAAAGTACGTTAATCAATGGGATTTTGCATAAATCACTTGCACAAAAGCTGAATCGTGCAAAAACGAAACCTGGCCAACACAAAGAGGTAACCGGAATCGACCAGCTAGAAAAGGTTATTGATATTAACCAATCACCGATTGGACGTACACCAAGATCAAATCCAGCAACATATACGGGAGTTTTCGATGACATTCGTGATGTCTTTGCATCAACGAACGAAGCGAAAGTACGAGGATATAAAAAAGGACGTTTTAGTTTCAACGTCAAAGGAGGCCGCTGTGAAGCGTGTCGAGGAGATGGAATTATTAAGATTGAAATGCATTTTTTACCTGACGTCTATGTACCATGTGAAATTTGTCACGGGAAGCGTTACAATCGTGAGACACTAGAAGTAAAATACAAAGGTGAAAATATTGCGAATGTATTACAAATGACTGTTGAAGATGCACTCAAATACTTTGAAAACATACCAAAGATTAGTCGTAAACTTCAAACAATCGTTGACGTCGGATTAGGTTATATGGCACTTGGTCAGTCAGCAACGACGTTATCAGGTGGAGAAGCACAGCGGGTGAAATTGGCTTCTGAATTACACAAACGTTCTAATGGAAAATCTTTCTATATTTTAGACGAGCCGACGACAGGACTTCATGCGCATGATATCGCTCGTTTACTTGTAGTGTTACAGCGGTTAGTGGAAAACGGAGACACGGTGGTAGTCATCGAACACAATTTAGATGTTATTAAAACATCAGATTATGTGATTGACTTAGGTCCTGAAGGCGGTGACAAGGGGGGGACAATCTTAGCGGTTGGGACCCCTGAAGAGGTTGCTGCAGTACCAAATTCACATACCGGTTACTATTTAAAATTAGTTCTAGAACGCGATCGTAAACGAATGGAAGAACAAATAATAAAAGCATCTTCTAAGAAAAAGATAAAAAAAGAGACAACAATTTCAGCAAAGTGAAACTTTTTCTGATTTACAACCGTATGTATAAGGTAAGAACAAAGTTCAGCGTAAAGCGACTTTGAAGGAGGCCAAATTATATGCAAGAAGAACGTAAACTCATTTTAGATTTAGTCGAAAAGGGGACGATTTCTGCTCATGAAGCGTTGGTATTGCTAGAGGCTTTAGGAAATGAAGAAGCTAAATTGAACGCAACAAAGAATAATGAGCAGAGTCATCATTTTGAATCACAAACTCATTCAACACACTCAAACTCGGAAACACACACAAGTTCAGAAACACATAACAAGAAGTCTTCATCGTCTCAAGCGGAAGATTTTATGGAAGACATTAAAAAGGACTTTACACAGATTGGTGAACGATTCATGCAATTCATGCAAACCACTGTTGGGAAAGTGAAATCATTTGATTTCGATATGCCTTTCGGGGAGCCAATTGAATTTCATCATACCTTTACAAAAGAAGAGGTTGATTTCAAAGAAATTACTGCAGATATTGCAAATGGTAAACTTGAAATATATCCTTCAGAAGACGGTCAAACACGTGCAGAGTGTCGTGTGAAAGTGTACCGTTCACCATCTGAAGAAGAAGCAAAAAAGGAATTTCTCGAGAAGTTTATATTTGTCGTAGATCAACAAAAATTACGTATTATCAGTGATTTAAAGACTACTTCTGTAAATGTCGTCTTATATGTACCCCAAAAGCTGTATGATTTAATTTCAGTTCGTTTGTTTAATGGTGCATTTATCGGTGCACATATAAAAGTAGATCGACTAAAAATCAAAACAGCCAATGGGAAAATTGAACTTAAAGATGTTCAACATGAAGATGGAGAAGTCCAAACTGCAAATGGTACGATTAATTTAAAAGAGGCAAAAGGAAACAAAATTGATGCTGAAACAATTAATGGACGCATTTATATCGATGGTCACCTAAAAGACATCGAGGCACAATCGGTTAATGGACACGTTGTTATTACAACGAAAAACGCAGATGCTCGTAAAATTGAGGGACGTGCTGTAGCTGGTACAGTAGAAATATATATACCTTCTACGGTTGGTTTACAAGGTGAAATAGCTTCAAACTTGGGTAAAATGGATGTGGCTTTATCTGATGTAACACGGATAAATGAACAAGACCATTTCCTACAAAAAAATATTCGTTTTACAAAAGATGTTGCTGGTTCAACAACCCCTCCTTTGTATGTAAAAGGAGAAGCTAAGACTGGTTCCATTTTAGTACGTTACACAACAGCTGAATAAAAATGAAACCCCAATTCGATCTTAACAATCGAATTGGGGATTTTTTGAAAAGAGAAACTACCATGAAAACTATCTCCAGTCTAAAAAGAGGTTAGGACTTATTGGCTTTTGGTAATATAGATTATAATAATACGACCAGACTTGAATTTTTTTTCGCGACCAAATTTGGATTGTTGAAATTACAAGATTGGTTGAACTCTCATGAAAGTAAAAGATGTTTTAATGGAAAATACAGGAATATATTGGAAGCCGGTATGGACAAACCTTGAAAAGTGATTTGCCTAGTTAAAACGGAATTTCTTTGCAGGACGCTCGTTAATCCGATTAATGTGAAGAGTTTCCATGCTGTGATCCTTAACTTGAAGAACATTGTATCTTGCGGTATGTCAATAACCCCTTCTTACGCCTGGTAATTAAAGAAACTACCCAAAAGGAAGAAAAAGGTCGAAGTAATATCTTCTGCCTCCCCTCTACATAAAATTAATGTCTTTTCTTTGATCAACCCAAATCAAAATACGATATGCCAATGGTTGAATGGGCGCGTCGGACGCAAACCCGCCGGAAGATTGCCTGTATGTAGTGAAGTGACTTCGATTCACTCCGGTCCTTCATTCTTCAGGTTATGGTGCAGTAGGATTGCCGTCTAAAGCAATCCGGAAACCGAAGTTGACACAGTAGGAAGACACTTTCTACTAACACATAAAATCATTAGTAATTGCTTAAAAGGACCGGGCATACTTTGCCCATTTTTTCTTGCAAGATAAGAAACCACCGTGGCTTACGTTTCACGTAAGCCACCATCTACCATGAAAAGTGATCTTCAAACAAAAAAGAGGTAATAGTAAAACCCTTCAAAAAAAGATAGAAGGGACGGTTAGTTAAATATTGTCTTTTTATCTACAGGTGTTTTCATACAAAAGTATATAAATTTAGTGAGCCATGAATCCAGTATTTCCGGTATTTTGTAGGTTCTAGTATGATACCGCTGATT
>NZ_ALJG01000207.1 GCF_000286315.1 Paenisporosarcina sp. TG20
ACATGATAAAACAGAATTTCTATAATTGATTCTTGTTAACCCATTAATGTAAGTCGTGATTTCTTTTTTTAGATGCATAAGTTTCCTCACTAGAAGTCCTATAAGAATATAGGCTTGGGTACTTTCATTTTATAAAATATGACGACTTTTATATGTATTTTTATTAATTTTTTGATTTTTAAAAGGAGAATGATTGTAGTGGAAGGCGGCGACTCCTGCGGAAAAAGCGAGACAGACGAGACCCCGCAGGAGCACAATGGAACGAAGGCTAAGAACGCCACGTCGTGTGGCGAAGCCTTCGTGACCAACATCCTGTTGGCCCGAGGAGGCTCGGTTGCTCGCCCGCGGAAAGCGTCCGCCTGCAAAGGAAATCATACCAGAAACCAAAGTGGATACTGTGACTCTCTTAAAGGACCGGGCATACTTAGCCCGGTTTTTCTTATTAAAATAAAACCATTATGTTTGCCATGTTAAACTCTAACCACTGTTCCAAATCCTTGAGAGAAAGTAGAAGAATCTTGTCCCAAAAACACTCTTTATGACATCTGTTCTACCCATTTCAAAATCTTCATTAGTTATAGGAGGACATTTACCAAAAACAAATTCTGCCAAAAGGTGACAATTAATTTAAAACATATTAAAATAGATTCTAGCGGTACATTTTACGGGATACCGTGTCTTTTAATAGACATGTAACTTTTCATGTCTATTGGCAATTCCCAGCTCTCGCCTCTACTATTATAACTCATAAGGTTAGAGTGCGATTTTCTACTATACAAGGAGGAAAGGTATGAACAATCAAACATTTACAGACCGGTTATTGGCACTACATTACGTAATGCCCATTCCGCTAAATCGCTTGAACCCCCTACTTCAAGTTGATCCGGATTTATCAAGGTGTCAAAGAATGAACATCCACCAATTAGCCCAATTGTTGAAACTTACCTATGAACGGACCCGAAAGTTTAAAGATGCTTATGTAAAAGCGCTTGAAACCCCCCTTATTCAAGCATACAACTCGAACTGCATTACACCACTCCCATTTAACCATCCCAATTACCCTAAACAGTTAAACACCTTATATGACCCACCAACTATCTTATACGCTAAGGGCAACATAGATTATTTATTAATGGATTACTATGTGGCAGTAATCGGTGCCAGAGATGCAACGGACTATTCTAAACAAGCGATGTCTTACATAATTCCGCCGCTCGTTAAGAATGACGTAGTTATTGTTAGTGGTCTTGCAAAGGGAGCTGATGCAATGGCTCATCAATTGACTCATGAACTTGGAGGGAAAACAATTGGTGTACTAGGTCATGGCCATTTTCATCGATATCCTAAAGACAATCTAAAACTTTATGACATTATGGATAAATATCATTTAACACTCTCTGAATACCCAGCTTATGTCACACCACAAAAGTGGTATTTTCCAATGCGTAACCGCTTAATAAGCGGTCTTGCTCAGGCAGTGGTTGTTACAGAAGCAAAAGAAAAAAGTGGCACAGTTAGTACACTGCAACATGCTTTAGATAATGGGAAAGATGTCTATTGTGTGCCAGGACCTATAACGTCCATTTTGTCTCTAGGACCCAATCGGTCTCTTTTAGAAGGTGCAAAACCTGTCTGGAACGGCTTTCAAATTGTAGAAGAATTACAAAGATTATCTTTCCAAAAATGATAGTGAAATGAATAATGGTTGCAAAATAATTGAAACTGTTATACATTTTGCAACAGGTATTTCTTTTATTAATATATAAGGAACCTCTATAAGGAGGCACATACATGTCGGATTTTTTAGTGATTGTGGAGTCGCCAGCCAAAGCGAAAACGATTGAGCGATATCTTGGCAAAAAATACAAAGTTAAAGCTTCACTTGGTCACCTGCGTGATTTACCACGTAGTCAAATGGGTGTAGATGTTGAAAATGAGTACACACCGAAATATATAACTATTCGTGGAAAAGGACCCGTTTTACAGAATTTAAAATCAGCAGCTAAAAAAGCAAAGAAAATTTATCTCGCGGCTGACCCGGATCGCGAAGGTGAAGCAATTGCTTGGCATCTCGCGAACTCATTGAATATTGATATTGAATCCGATTGTCGGGTTGTTTTTAATGAAATAACCAAAGAAGCGATTAAAGAATCGTTTAAAAACCCTCGTCCTATTGATATGGACTTGGTAAATGCACAACAAGCTAGACGTATTTTAGACAGACTAGTCGGCTACAACATAAGTCCGATTTTATGGAAAAAAGTCAAAAAAGGTCTTTCAGCTGGTAGAGTTCAATCAGTAGCGCTACGTTTAATTATAGATCGTGAAAATGAAATCAAAAACTTCCAACCTGAAGAATATTGGTCAATAGAAGGAAGTTTTGAAAAGGGTAAAAAACCTTTTGACGCAGTGTACTTTGGAGAAGGTGCTCAAAAAGTTAAGCTTACAAATGAACAACAGGTGAAGGAAATCCTGAGTCAATTAAAAGGTGACAAGTTCGAAGTAACAAGTGTTATTAAAAAAGAACGTAAACGTAATCCGGCACTCCCGTTCACAACATCTTCTCTACAACAGGAAGCTGCAAGGAAGTTAAACTTTCGCGCAAGAAAAACAATGATGCTTGCTCAGCAATTGTATGAAGGATTAAATATTGGTAAAGAAGGAACTGTTGGGTTAATTACGTATATGCGTACTGATTCTACCCGTATTTCCGATACCGCAAAAAAAGATGCACACTCTTATATAGAAGGGGAATATGGGAAAGAATATGTAACCACTTCTACTGCAGTGATTAAGCAATCTAAGAAATCACAAGATGCACACGAGGCGGTTCGTCCTACCAGTACATTACGAACACCCAATCAACTTAAATCAATACTCTCTAAAGACTTGTTTCGTTTGTATAAATTAATTTGGGAACGTTTTTTAGCGAGTCAGATGTCTCCTGCTATACTAGACACTGTAACAGTTGATCTGACTAATGAAAATGTAGTATTTCGTGCAAATGGTTCTCAAGTGAAATTCCCTGGTTTTATGAAATTGTATGTTGAAGGTAACGATGATCAAACCGAAGAAAAAGATCGTATTTTACCCGACATGGAAAAAGGCGATTTCGTAAAGAAACTTTCTATTGAACCAAATCAACACTTTACACAACCACCACCACGTTTTTCTGAGGCTCGACTCGTTAAAACGTTAGAAGAGTTAGGGATAGGTCGACCATCAACTTATGCACCTACTCTTGATACAATTCAAAAACGTGGTTATGTGTCACTTGATGCAAAGCGTTTTATTCCTACAGAACTAGGTGGCATTGTTCATCAACTTGTTTTAGAGTTTTTCCCTAAAATAATTGATATTGAGTTTACCGCACAGATGGAAAAAGATTTGGACAGTGTTGAAGAAGGGCAAGAAAAATGGGTCCATATTATCGATAATTTCTACCAAGACTTTGAAAAACATGTGATACATGCAGACAAAGAAATGGAGAAAGTCATTATTAAAGATGAACCTGCAGGGGAAGATTGTGAAAAATGTTCTTCCGCAATGGTCTTTAAATTGGGTCGCTTCGGTAAATTTATGGCATGTAGTAACTTCCCAGAATGTCGTAATACAAAAGCCATTGTTAAATTTATTGGAGTGAAGTGTCCTACATGTAAAGAAGGCGAAGTTGTAGAGCGTAAAAGCAAAGCGAAACGTCTATTTTATGGTTGTGAACGATATCCAAATTGTGATTTCGTGTCATGGGACAAACCAATTAGCCGACCGTGTCCAAAATGTAGCGAATTACTAGTCGAGAAAAAGCTGAAAAAAGGAATACAAATTCAATGTACGGCATGTGATTATAAAGAAGATACTCAACTTTAATAAAATAGAAGGCAGGTGAAGAAATTGACGATTGTCAATGTTATTGGTGCAGGCCTAGCTGGAAGTGAAGCCGCGTGGCAAATTGCTAAAAGAGGTGTTCATGTTCGATTATTTGAAATGCGCCCAGTCAAACAAACACCTGCTCATCATACGGATAAGTTTGCTGAGCTTGTTTGTTCAAATTCTTTACGGGCCAACACATTGACCAATGCAGTGGGTGTGATTAAAGAGGAAATGAGAATACTGGATTCTATAATCATAAAGGCTGCTGATCATTGTTCCGTGCCTGCAGGAGGAGCTCTCGCTGTTGATCGTCATGAGTTTGCAGGCTTCGTAACAGAAAATGTGAAAAATCATCCGCTTGTTGAAGTAATTCATGGAGAAGTCACTGAAATACCTGAAGGCATTACAATTATTGCGACGGGTCCTTTAACTTCACCAGCTTTAGCTGATAAAATTCAACAACTTACAGGACAGGATTATTTGTATTTTTACGATGCAGCTGCCCCAATTGTTGAAAAAGAAAGTATAGATATGGACAAAGTGTATTTGAAATCCCGCTATGATAAGGGGGAAGCAGCTTATATTAATTGTCCAATGACAGAAGAACAATTCGATCGTTTTTATGAAGGCTTGATTTCTGCAGAAGTAGTGCCAATTAAAGAGTTTGAAAAAGAAATGTTTTTTGAAGGTTGCATGCCAGTTGAAGTAATGGCAGAGAGAGGGAAAAAGACTTTATTATTTGGTCCAATGAAGCCAGTAGGTCTTGAAGATCCTAAAACAGGGAAAATCCCATATGCGGTTGTTCAATTAAGACAAGATGATGCAGCAGGTACACTTTACAACATTGTTGGTTTTCAGACACATTTAAAATGGGGACCCCAAAAAGAAGTTTTAAGATTAATTCCAGGTCTTGAAAATGTTGAAATCGTTCGTTACGGAGTAATGCACCGCAATACATTTATTAATTCACCAAGTGTTTTAAAATCTACATATCAATTGAAAACAAATAATCAATTGTTTTTCGCGGGACAAATGACGGGTGTAGAAGGATATGTAGAATCAGCGGGAAGTGGCTTGATAGCAGGCATTAATGCCGCGAAACTAGCACTTGGAGAAGAGTTATTAGTGTTCCCAGAGGAAACAGCATTAGGGAGTATGGCTAGATACATTACCGAAGCCGATCCAAAAAATTTCCAACCAATGAATGTCAACTTTGGATTATTTCCTGATTTACCAAAACGCTATAAAACGAAAGAAAAACGAGGACAAATGCAAGCTGATCGAGCACTAGCAACAATTCGAAATTTTATGAATACCCCATCGGTTTAATTGCCGAAGCCTCTAGTTATTGTTATAATCTAGAGGCTTTTTACTTTGGTAAAATTTGAATTGTAAACGTTATTTTTAAAAAGTGATTCTTTATTCAGCTGAAAGAAAAAACTTGCTTGCTCTGAGGCTTCCTAAACTATTCGATAAACAATCTAGCTTTCTAAAGTGTATAACTCTACTATTCGGTTTTGAGTCGATCGAGTTGGTGTTATTCGTTAGTACTTTTACTATTTGGGGGTTAAACACGAATGTCTCCGTCAGAAGCTTTATCTCAATTTAAAAGCTATATCCAACTCGAAAAGAATTATTCTAAGCACACTGTGCGTGAATATGAATCTGACCTACTCGACTTTTTTGCTTTTCTACAATCTGAAGGAATTAAAAGTCTTCATGAGGTTGAATACATACACGCAAGACTATATGTCACAAAGTTGTATGACGAATCTCTAGCACGTACTTCGATTTCAAGGAAAATTTCGGCGATTCGTTCTTTCTTTAAGTATGGTAACCGCGAATTCGGTTTAAATGAAAGTGCCTTTCGTTCTCTATATCATCCTAAGAAAGAGGAACGACTTCCTCATTTTTTTTATGAAAAGGAACTACAACAATTATTTGAAGCAACAGAAGACGATAGTCATATGTCACTCCGTAATCGTGCGATTCTTGAACTTCTATATGCAACAGGTATGCGAGTAAGTGAGTTAACTTCTTTAGAAGAAAGTGATATTGATATGCGTATTGGAATATTGCGCGTGATGGGTAAAGGTCGAAAAGAGAGATATATACCATTTGGCCAATTTGCACAGGATGCATTGGAACATTACATGGATGTGGCGCGTTCTAAGTTAATGAAACAATCAAAACATACCTTCGTGTTTACGAATATGCGAGGTCAACCATTAACTCCACGCGGTGTAAGATATATTTTAACCGACATAGTTAAAAAAGCATCATTGCATACAAAAATCTATCCACATATGTTGAGGCATACTTTTGCTACACATTTGTTAAATAATGGAGCAGACTTGCGAACAGTACAGGAACTTCTCGGACATAGTCATTTGTCATCGACGCAAATTTACACACATGTAACGAAAGATCATTTACGAAAAACTTATATGAATGCACATCCTAGAGCATAATGAAGGATGAGCTAAACGAGAGGTGAACATCATGGGAGAAATACATGCAACCACGATATTTGCGATTCAGCATAAAGGGAAATCCGCGATGGCCGGTGATGGTCAAGTTACTCTGGGGAATCAAGTAGTAATGAAGCATACAGCGAAGAAAGTAAGACGCCTATATAAAGGTGAAATACTTGCAGGCTTTGCTGGTTCTGTTGCAGATGCTTTTACATTATTTGAAATGTTTGAATCGAAGTTAATGGAATATGATGGTAATTTACAGCGAGCTGCTGTTGAACTTGCTCAACAATGGAGAAGCGACAAAATGTTGCGAAGACTTGAAGCGATGTTACTTGTGATGAATAAAGAAACACTTTTATTAGTGTCGGGTACAGGTGAAGTGATTGAACCAGATGATGGCATCTTAGCCATTGGTTCAGGTGGGAATTTTGCATTAGCAGCAGGCCGAGCTTTAAAGCAATATGCTGGTGAAACAATGAATGCAAAAGAAATTGCAGAGGCTGCACTTAACACTGCTGCAGATATTTGTGTATTTACTAATCATCAAATTATTGTGGAGGCGTTAAATGAATGAATAAATTACAATTGACACCAAAACAGATTATCGAACATTTAGATCGTTTTATCGTTGGACAAAAAGATGCAAAGAAATCCGTAGCAGTTGCTTTACGCAATCGCCATCGTCGAAGTTTGTTATCCGATGAAATGAAAAATGAAGTTATACCCAAAAATATTTTAATGATTGGACCTACTGGCGTTGGTAAAACGGAAATCGCTCGAAGAATAGCGAAGTTAAATAACGCACCCTTTATTAAAGTAGAAGCGACAAAGTTTACAGAAGTTGGCTATGTAGGTCGCGACGTTGAATCTATGGTTCGAGATTTAACAGAAGTAGCTGTTCGAATTGTAAAAGAAGAAATGACAGAAGGTGTAAAGGGTCAAGCAGAACGTTTAGCAAATGATGCAATCGTTCGCCTATTGGTTCCTTCCTTGAAAAAGAAACAGAGTAATACTCAAAATCCATTTGAAATGCTGTTTGGACAAAAAACAGATCAAGAACAAGAAGAACCAACAACCGATGACACCGATATTCGTTTAAAACGTTCTCAAATCACAGAAGACTTAAGAGACGGGAAGTTAGAAGACGAATGGATAAATGTCGAAGTTACTGAGCAGACTCCATCTATGATGGACGCATTCCAAGGTTCGGGCATGGAAAGTATGGGTCAAAATATGCAAGACGCATTTGCTAACTTAATGCCAAAGAAAAAGAAAAAGCGTCGTTTACAAGTAAAAGATGCACGTCGAATCCTTGCAATCGAAGAAGCCAATAAATTAATTGACTCAGAAGAAGTTGCGAGGAAATCAGTGGAACGTGCAGAGCAAACAGGGATTATATTTATTGATGAAATTGATAAGATTGTAAGCAAAGGTGGCAATGCTTCATCTGCAGATGTTTCTCGTGAAGGTGTACAACGAGATATTTTACCAATTGTTGAAGGTTCTACTGTACAAACGAAGTATGGTGCTGTAAAGACAGATTACATGTTGTTTATTGCGGCAGGAGCATTCCATACTTCAAGACCTTCAGATTTAATCCCTGAGTTACAAGGACGTTTCCCTGTTCGAGTAGAGCTGGAGAAATTGACAAAAGAAGACTTTGTTCGCATTTTAAAAGAACCAGATCATTCCTTAATACGTCAGTATAAAGCTCTACTTGAAACTGAGGGCGTAACACTTGAGTTTACTGAAGAAGCAATCGAACGTATTGCCGAAATTGCAACCGAAGTAAATCAAGAGACGGATAATATAGGAGCACGTCGTTTGCATACGATTTTAGAAAAGTTATTAGAAGAACTCTCTTTCGAAGCATCTGAAATAGCACCTGCGCATATCGACATTACACCGACATATGTCGACCAAAAACTCGGAAATATTGTAAAAAACAAAGATTTGTCACAATTTATTTTATAATTCGAGTTATATCTATTCCAAAAACAATTAAAAACCTTTAGAATATTTAGTAAATACAAATATAAAAATATCTATACTACTGTAGGAGGAAACATTCATGAATTTATTAGCAAAAACAAGAAAGATTAACTCAATGCTTCAAGCGTCTTCAGGTAAGAAAGTTAACTTTAAGGAAATGGCTACAACTCTTAGCAATGTTATCGAATGTAACGTGTTTATTCTTAGCCGTAAAGGAAAACTATTAGGATTTGAAATCAATCAACAAATTGAAAACGAACGTATTATTAAGATGATGGAAGATCGTCAATTCCCTGAGGAATATACAAAAAACTTATTTAATGTAAATGAAACATCTGCTAATTTAGATGTTTTTAATCAACATACTGTATTTCCAACAGAAAACCGCGAACTTTTCAAAGAAGGTTTAACAACGATCGTTCCAATAATTGGTGGTGGAGTACGTTTAGGAACATTAATTTTGGGCCGTTTAAAAAATGAGTTCGAAGATGATGATCTAATTCTTGGTGAATATGGTGGTACTGTTGTAGGAATGGAAATTTTACGTGAAAAATCAGAGGAAATTGAAATTGAAGCACGCAATAAAGCGATTGTTCAAATGGCAATAAACTCTCTTTCTTATAGTGAACTTGAAGCAATAGAACATATTTTCGAAGAGCTTGAAGGAAACGAAGGTTTACTAGTTGCCTCGAAAATTGCGGATCGGGTTGGAATTACACGCTCGGTTATTGTAAATGCATTACGTAAACTAGAAAGCGCAGGAGTTATAGAATCTCGTTCTTTAGGTATGAAGGGTACGTACATCAAAGTACTTAACAATAAATTCTTAAACGAGCTAGCAGAATTAAAATTGAAATAAGAGCATGCCCCTTAACCACAGAGAGAAGTACTCTTTGTGGTTAATTTTTATTTTAAGACATAAGTATATGAAGTCTAACATGCTAAAACAGTATTCCTTTGATGTGACTCTCGATAATTCAAAGACGTGATTTCCTTTTTGAGAACCGCAATTTTCTCTCAGGTTGAAGTAAATTTTGTTCGTTCAGTGATGTATTCTTGTTTGGTAATATTTAGATTGCATAATAAATCATCCAATTTAAACATAGGCGTGGGTACTTTTATTTTACAAAATAAAACGACTTTTTATATTTATATTTAAAACTATACTGTTATCACTGTTGATTTTTAA
>NZ_ALJG01000208.1 GCF_000286315.1 Paenisporosarcina sp. TG20
ATTGAAGAAAAATCGTTATTTTATATGATATAGACAAAAAGAGGAAAGAAAATTTAAGTAAAAACATGAGTATAAATTATAAAATATGGTAAAATATCCATAAAGTATAAAAGGCTTTTTTTAATCATACTCACTTTTAAATTTTATGATATGTTAGGAACTACCGTGGCAGAGCTGCTTCGAAGGCTTCGATGAGTTCAACAACGGAATTGTATTTATGAAGGTAAACATTACGGTGAGGAAGTATCTTTAAGGGGTGTTTTTGTGAAAAAAATTATAGCTGTTGTTATTATTGTAGGGATAATTGGAGTATTTGGTTTTGCTTTTGTTCCAGGCTTTATAGATAGGTATCAATCAAAAAATGCTGCTGAGAATGTTTTAGATAATGTGATAGATCAAGAGTATGAAAAAGCATTTGAAAGCGTTCATTTTTATGATAAGGCATCTGATATAGAACCAACAATATCTTATGAAGACGCAAAGATTAAATGGGTTGAACGTGTGAAATCTTTAAAAGAAAAAGGAGTTTATATTGTTAGTTATAATCAATTACGTGTCAGTTTAGATGATACTTATCCTGTAGGCACAGTTGATCTAGTAATCATGGAAAATGGGAAAGAAATAGTGAGTAAAGATGTTCATTTGTGGTTTGGTAAGAGCGAAGATGGTTGGAAGTTAGGGAATATAGACTATCATTTTGATGACATAGAAGAGGATTGGGAGAAAGCTTTAAGTGGAAGTATGTAAGGTAGTTGATAAATAAGTAAGGAGAGAATATTGAATTGAAGGGTTTTAAAGAATTGTTCCAGTACTTATTCGAAGCATCTTATTTAACTAACGCTTCCATCCTGAAAATTCGATTTCCTGTGCATTTGGATATCGCTTTTTTAAAATGGTGTAAATTAATAAGGGTACTGTTTTCGAGTACAAAAACTAAATTATCACACCAATTCACAGTCCAATTTGTAACTGAATTGGACTGTCCATTTTTGTTTATTTGTAAGGGTTGTAAACCGAATTGAGGGTAGATTAGCACCCCTTTTAACGGGTTGACAGAAGTTATTGTCTGTGTGGGAGTTCGTATGTTAATAGAGGTTTTAATTTCAAGAAGGTTTATTGGATATTTATGTTAAAATAAAAGAACGGCAGTTTAGCGGAAGGAATTAGTGTTCATACATTAATATTAGAGGAGGGGTAGATTGAGTATTAAAAAATGGGTTTTGTTTTGGATGATTATTTGTTTAATGGTTGTTATAAGTTTGATTTATTATAATAGGAATGTTGTCCAACAAGTGACATTTTATAATCAGGTGGATTTTAATACTGTAAATAGTAGTGATAGTTGGGAAGTCTTTAGAGAAAAATTAAAAATCACAAAACAGAATTCGAAAATTGAAAACTTCAAATTGATAATTGATGATAATAAAAATATACACTCTGTAAAGTTTGATGTCATTGATAAAGTAAATAGTACATTTGAAATTTATCATTATCAAAACTGTTTTTCTTGTGAATTTGAGGAAGAAAACCAAGTTCAAATTCACATTAATAAATCGGATGAATGGAAACAGTATGATAAATTGATAAATGCTAGTGATTTCTTTTTGAAATTGGATCTTTTAAAACAAGAAAATTTCTTTGAGAATAGAAAATATGAATATATTTTAATACATTCAAAAGGTTGGAACGAAGGCATAGGGCTGGAAGGTGATTATTTTATTTTAGAAAATGAAAGTCTGAACAAAATTGATAAGACAGAGCAAACCAATTATAAAGGGTTTAGTCTTAGTGTCATGGGGAACAACCTCCCATCTAACTTTAATTCAGACAAAAAAACTGATACAGTTTTCATTTCTAATTTTACGATAGAAAGATTAGATTAAAACCGTTGCTATTAAACTAACCTGCTCTTATATACAGTTTAGTTTAATAAGAAATTTGATATTTTATGGTAAAATTTATTGCAAGGTAGGGGAAATGAATTAATGGGAAATGGGAATATGAACATTAGAAAAGCAGTTTTATCTGATGCAAAAGGAATAGCTAAAGTACACGTTGATTGTTGGAAAACTACATATAAATATATAGTTTCAGACCAATATTTAAATAATTTAACATACGAAAGCAGAGAACAGCTATGGAAAAACAACATTCCTAATGGCGGTGTATAAATAGCAGAAAACAAGGAAGGGGAAATTGTTGGTTTTTCTTCTGGTGGTATAAAAGAAGCGGGAATTACAATGGGTTCGAAGGGGAGTTATATGCAATATACATTTTAAAAGAGTATCAGGGCAATGGCATTGGAAAAGCACTTGTTAAACCAATAATTGATGAAATTAAAGTAATGGGATTAAACTCTATGCTTGTTCTTGTCTTGAAAGATAATATTTCACGTCTATTTTATGAATCTCTTGGTGGTAAAAAAATAGATACTGTTGAAGTTGAGATTTCAGGGATAAAACTTTCCGAACTTGTGTATGGTTGGGAAGATATTAGGAATATATTTTAGTTTTCCTTCTTAACTATAATTATTGAAGAAAGAATGAAGGTGGTAACGTGGAAGGAATAATAAAAGTTTTTTCTATTCATTTGTTAATGGGTGGAATTTCTTTATTATGATATTGTTTTAATTTATTGAATTTTACTCATTCCCAAGCGATAATCAGTTCTTTGGTTATATTTTTTCTTAACTTAATCGGTTATCTATTTCTTAGCTTTAAGGTTTTACAAAGGTTAGGAAAGAAAGAAGTCATTGTTTCGATTTTGTTATTTTTTATAATCGGCTTATTTCTATGGGGGTTTAATTTAGCAATAGATGACTTTGGCTCGATTTACTATTTATATCATATGTCTGGATATAGTTCGTTTATTTGGAGTGTTTATTTATTAACTGATATGAATGAGATTCTTTATGAAAAGGTTGGTTTTATGTTCTCTTTAGTTCCTTCACTTTTAATGTTGATTGGTTTTTATTTGGGAAGAGTGAAAAGAAAAGAGTGATTTCAGAAATGTATTCTTGTTGTGCTAACGGGTGCTTTAGTTCAACAATGTCCTATAAGTAAAAGGCTTGGAGCCATATGTCTCCAAGCCTTTTTAGTGCTAATAAATTTCCAAAAGATTACAAATATTAATAAGAATTTAAATGCTAGAGGCACTGTTAATCCGATGGTTGTACTTCAAAAGCGAACCCGTTATTAAATTAGAAACTCTTCTAAAACTAAACCACAATGTAATCAAGTACTTCCTGAAATAATTCCTAGAAATTTTAGGTAAGAAATGTCCCATGCATCTTGTACGAAAATTTTACAAGGGGTGTTTTATTTCGTAATTGCTAGTTTTTTAATGGTAAACTTGATATATCTAAGTTTCGAAATATTCTTTTTATGAAAGAGCAGGTGTATTTAAATGAGTAGTCCTGATTTAAAAGCCAGATCTCCATGGTCTAAATTAAACGATGTTCAGTCTGTCAGAATTTCACCGATGGAAAATCAACGAATTGATGCTGATATTAGAATTCCTGGAAGCAAAAGTTTTACAAATAGAGCATTGATAATGGCCGCATTAGCAAAAGGAACATCTACTTTATCTGGGATATTAAAAAGTGATGATTCCTATTGGTGTATAGATGTATTGAATAAGCTTGGAGTAAAAACCGAAGTCGAAGGGGATGTAGTCACTGTTTACGGTTGCAACTCAAATTGGCCAAATGAACAAGCAGATTTATACATAGGTGCTGCTGGAACCATTGCCCGCTTTCTCCCAGGAGCATTAGCCGTAGGAAAAAAAGGGAATTGGCTTTTAGAGGCGAGCAATAGAATGAGTGAGCGTCCTGTGGAGCCTTTAATAAAAGCTCTTACCGATCTTGGGGCAGACATTCAGTATGTAAATAAAGAAGGATATTTCCCTGTTCGGATAAAAGGAGCGGGTCTAGAGGGAGGACCTGTAAATATATCAGGTAAAATCTCAAGTCAATTTGTCAGTGGTTTACTTTTGGCAAGTCCTTATGCTGAAAAAGAAGTAACCGTTACAATACCCGATTATATCGTCCAACATGACTATGTCAGAATCACCTTGGATTTAATGGAGAAGTTTGGAGTAAAAGTCGACTTTTCAGACGATCTTACCAACATGGTTGTTCCAAAATCAGAGTACCTTGGACGTAATCTACAATTAGAAGCTGATGCATCAACCGCGAGTTACTTTTTGGCTTTAGCGGCTATAACAAACGGACGCATTAAAATTACCAATCTGTCTGTAGATACCAACCAGCCAGACATCAAAATGCTGGATGTATATGAAAGAATGGGTTGCACTGTTGTTAGAGGAAAAGGATTCATTGAACTGACAGGAACCCCGGTCCTAAAAGGCGGATTTGAAATTAGTATGAAAGAAATGTCCGATCAAACCTTAACCCTAGCTGCAATAGCACCATTTACTTCTGGCCCCATTACGATGAGAGATGTTGAACATATTCGACACCACGAATCAGATCGGATTAGTGCTATTTGTGCAGAGTTAAGTAAACTAGGTATAAAGGTTGAAGAATATAAAGATGGATTAACAGTTTACCCAGGAACGCCAAAAGCTGCAGTCCTAGACTCATACGACGACCATAGAGTGGCGATGTCATTAGCCTTAATCGGGACAAGAATACCAGGTATCAGTATTAATAATCCAGGATGTGTATCAAAGACGTGTCCATCATTTTTTGAATTATTTAATCAACTAGGTGTAGATGTTGAATATTTAAAATAGTAAATATTGAAATAAATTTTTAGGTTTTTTTGAATAAAGCACCATAGAATAATATCGCCACTCTTTTTGGGTTGATTAAAAGAGGAAGGAACGTACACATGCGCTTCGAACACATAGAAGCAATAAAACATCGAAACTATCTTATCCCTTTTCGCAAAGATTCTTTTATCGTAAGTTTTGGTTCAGATCAAGATTTCGGAGATGAAGAAGATTATCTTGATTGGCTTAACGAAAAATCTAGTCAATTTCCAGAAGGCTTTGTATTAATAACTGAAGATGAAATTCCAATAGGGCAGCTCGAACTGACCATTGTGGAATATGAAGGTCGCTCAATTGGATATGTGAATCTTTATTATCTTATACCGGGAAAACGAGGAATTGGATTGGGGAAAAAGCTCCATGAATATGCGTTGGGATTCTTTCGAAAACAGGCAGTTAGTGAATTTCATCTTCGCGTTTCTCCAAACAACTACTCAGCCATCTCCTTTTATCACAAATATGGGTTGAAAGAGCTTGGTACTGAAGTTGACGGAAAAGTGATTAGGATGAAAGGGGATGTATGAAATAGCTACATAAACAAGGAGACGTCGCATTAATACCGACGTCTCCTTTCTTTCAAATAAAAATCAGATTTGTGTAGTTTTCCACAGAAGAAATCTTCCTTTATATGCAATCAGACTGACCAATGCAAGCAATATTCCAGATAAAATAAAGACGCTTCGAATGCCAAAAGCATCAGCTAATATGCCCATAAGTAAAGAAGCCAAACCAAACGTTCCCGTTCCTATGGCACTTAGAGACGTGAAGACAGTCGGTAACTGGTCTTTCGCAACACTGATCTGAACCACTGTTTGCTGTGGAATATTTTTTAATTGTCCAAATACCCCGACAAAAAATGAAAGAATCAAAGCAATCATAGGGATACTATTCAACCCAAATAAAATAGTCACAAGACAGCTGGAAATAGCGCCGAAGAATATGAAGGAACTAAGTTTATTTTCAATTGTTGAAGAAAACCTTAAGCAAAAGAGACTGCCCCCGATTAACCCCAAGAAGAAGGAACCATTGATGAATCCCTACCATTTTTCATCCGTAAGTAAAGCTTCGCTGACAAATACATACAAGATAGCAGCAATCCACACGGTGCCAGCAATGGTTTCAAAAAAATCCATCCAAGCAATACGTTTTAATACTGGAGTAGTAGAAACAGTATGCCATCCTTGTTTGATTTGATTCCATTTCCCTATCTGCTTTGAAGGGGTAAAGTCCACTTGTTCCAAGAGACTTAAAAGTAGACTAGACAGCAAAAATAAACTTGCTGTTATCCAAACCAGCTCATTCGCCGTAATCAGTATTAACAGTGAACTGCCGACAAACCACATGGCCGTTTGAATAAACTGCGTCACAGTTTCTGATATGCCATTCGCCTTAAATAGAAATTCGCTCTTTACATAAAACGGAATTAAAGTCCTTGAGACCGGATTAGCACATCCGTCTAATAAAGCCACCAGACTGATTACGAAAAAAAGTAGGAAGTAATTTGACAAAGTAAGATCCTGCATGAATAAACCTAAAGCAATCAATAGTCCAGTTTTCCCAATTTGCGAGCCTGCCAATAACCATTTCAAATTTATTCGCTCCATGAGAAGTGGAGTGAGCGAATTGGAAATGAACATCGAACTTGTAATGGTAAAAGGAACAAAAGCAGCAGCAGTTGCAGATCCGGTTAGTTTGAAAATGACGCTTATGATACTGACAATATATAAAATGTCTCCAATATTTGCTAGAGACTGCCCAAAAAGTAGGTATTGGAAATTTTTATTTTGTTTCATATTAAATTATCCCCCAAATTATTGATTAACTAGTAAATCCTTAAATGGGAGATTTTTTAAATTGGACTGACGCTCACTACTTATTCTCCTCTCTTATGAAAGATAAATCATGGGGGATACGATTTATCGAAGAATGTTAACTGTTTTTATTATACTATAATATTCCAAAAATTAAATGAAGGATAAAGAATAATTGGACGGATTTGATAGGTACTTCTAGCCTCTTTCTAGTGGAAAAGTATCACAAGATAAACATACATCAACCAATTGATGCATCATCAATTATCGGTTTATAAGTCTATATAAGAAATTAGAGGAAAGGCAGATGGCTAGATAGAAGCCATCTGCCCTTTTCATATTTTTGCCATTCTGCTCGTCTAAGAATTCCAATCCAAAGCAACCTGAAAACCGGTTTCACGCTGTTTATGACACTCTTGCTAGCATAGTTAAAATAAAGATTTGGTGCCTGTATAAGCCATAAATTAAAGAACATAGGTGTAGCTTGCACAGGCAATTGACAGATTGGTGATAACTACCTTCTTAAGCAGAATGACAGTAAGTATAAAGAGACTACTAAACATTAAAGAATGTAAAAAAAGGTCGAAATAGTATCTTCGACCGCCTATTTTTATGAAGTCAAAGACTATTCTCTCATCCACCAAATTCTAAATACTATATGCATAAGGATTGCAGGGAAGCGACGGACGAAAACCCGCCGCAAGATTACCTGTACGGAAGGGGGTGAGTGAAGTCACTTCACTCACCCCCCTCTCTATTCTTGAGGTTATGGTGCAGCAGGTATGCGATTCAAAGCGACCCGGAAACTCAGGTCTGATACTGTATTTAAAACTACTTTTTTTGCTGTTACTTTCTTTAAAAGGACCGAGCGTCACTTAACCCTGTTTTTCTTAATGAAATTTAAGGAGGTAGATTTGGTTTTTTTATATTTAAAAAATGAATTATTTCGAAGTATCATATAAAGAAAAATATGGTATATTGAAAAAAATGGTATATTGAAAAATATAAAACAATTAGATTGGAGAAATAAAGAATGCTTTCTCAAGAATTGGCAGTTGAAAAGATATGTACTAGTTTAAAAAGAGATCAAGATGTCCTAGCTATTTTTTTAAAAGGATCAATGGGAAGGGATGAACATGATGAACATTCTGACATTGATCTTTATTGCTTAATAAAAAAAGAAAAAGAAGAGCAGTTCTTAGCTAAACGGTTAGAACATTTAAAAGCTTACAGTAACATCATTTTTGATGAAAATATTTTCATCATTGCCCCACAGCTCATAGCGGTGTTCGATGATCTACTACATATTGACTTGTTTACTGTTACCATGGAATCTTTTACGGAAAAGGATTATTTTAGAGTTTTGTATGACCCTAACAACTTATTAAATAATTTTGTTGAGACACAAACCCTCACACTCAGTGAAAATGAATTTAGGGATGCTGTGGAATATATTGCTTGGTTTCTATTTCAGTACAAAAAAGCTGCGGCACGGGGTAACGACATATGGGCAGTTAAGATGTTAACCAATATAATGGAACATTTAGCAAGAGTTCTATTATTTAAGTATGCGCCAAGCAGAGCTCAATTAGGATTGAAGACTCTTCATCATTCCTTACCCGAGAATATTCTTTCTGATGTTAAGGAGATTTTTACACTTATCACTCCAATGGGACATCAAAAGGCTTCTTTACAAATCAGTCAGCTGGTTTCTAAGGAATTTGAGTGGATTATTGCGAATTTAACGGACAAGTCTCAAATTGAAGATCTTTTTCAAAAAATGGTTGAGTTCCATATACATCAAGATGTTAGTAAATAACTACTATTCTCGCAATATAATTTTTATAGAACCGCCAAGCGTTATTTAATTGTTGATCAGATAGGGGGAGCTCATCTCTTTAAAAGGCTTTCTAAAAATGAATAAACTAGTTCGGTTACGTTACTTGTTACTACAATACAAGACACATTTTTTCTGTTAGTGTCCAGTTCATGTTAGACGGTCGAAATGATAGAATGATTGGTTCAATAACTTTGCGGAATAATCTGTTAACTGTTATGCTTATAAAAAGGATGGTGTTAAAATGAGTGAACCAATTGAATTGACTAAAATAACCATTATTCAAAAAGATACGGCTAATAAGATTCGTGAAGCGTATATTGGGAACTTTGAAGAACCTGTTTTATACGGTGTGCACGGAGGAGTCAAAGCATTTTATGGAGCTGTAACGGAAATTGAATACCCATCGACACTTGACCATATTGTAGCAGCTGCCGGTGGTTGACTGGTCGGGACATTATCAGGCGCGCTGGAAGCGCGTAAAATTCCGACTTCACCAGATAAAGTAAAGGCAAACGTACAAGGGACAATAGAAGCACCAGAAGGCGTATTAAAGATTACGAAAATCAGCTGTCACTATTATTTAAAAGTGCCAGACGGCAAACAGGATGCAGCAGAACGAGCCTTAGCGGTCTTTGAAAAAGGCTGTCCAGTTGCTCAAACCCTTAAAGGTGCTGTAGAATTCGAACATACATGGGATATCGAAACTTACTAGGATAATTATTAACAAATACATGAAAAGACCGATCTCTTGAAGGTAGGATTTTCATGTATTATCCAATTTTGACGACAGACGCAAACCCACCTTGGGATTGCCCATATAAAAAGGGACGACAAAGTGATCATCACTTTACTCGTCTTTTTTTTTTTTTTTTTGTGGAAAATATATGACTATAGAGTACCAAGAACACAGTGTTCATGGTGTTTTTAAGTATATGGAGACTAACATTCTAAAAATAAATTTTTTGATTGACTCTCGTTAACCCGATTAATGTGAGTAGTGAATTCCTATATTAAAAACGCAGGTTTCCTCTCAAGGGAAGTTAATTTTTCCAGTTATATATTCTTGTTTACAAATTCTATTGAGTACTTTCATTTTAAAAGATCGGACAATTTCTTATGTTTTTTTAAAACTATATTTGATCACGGTTATTTAAAACAGGTGAATGATTGTAGTGAAAGGTGGCG
>NZ_ALJG01000209.1 GCF_000286315.1 Paenisporosarcina sp. TG20
GTTGATACTGTGACTCTCTTAAACGACCGGTATCCATTTATCCAGCAGTTTTACTCATAAACTCCTCAACCGTAATCATCATAATCCAAAACTAGAAATCTTACATACTAAAATCAAATTCACATAAACTCTCGACACAAACAATAAAACCTGTATAATGAAAAATGAATTACATAGTTTTTTCACGAAGGTGCTCGGCTTTAATCGCCGAGTTAAAAGGGAAGTCGGTTTAACTCCGACGCGGTCCCGCCACTGTATGTGTGAGGAATGTGCATCATGTCACTATAGTCAATCGACTACGGGAAGACGCACTTATCCGTTGATCACAAGCCAGGAGACCTGCCTACGTGCATAACGCCCGCAACCCTACGAGGATAGGAATGGTGTGAATCAGCTCATGCGCAAGTTTGCAAAAGCCTATATTCTACCAACCATCTTCCGATTATACGCGGAGGATTTTTTTATGTTCGGAGATAAGAAAGTATAAGTTTTCAATATGCTTTCTATCTAGCACCAATCTCCAGCCTGCGGACCCAGTTAAGGGTTCAGAAAGGAGAAAGGTAAGCCTTTCATCCTTACATCACCGGGCTAGAGAGGCACATTTCTTGAAAAACACACCCAAGAACTAGGAGGAACACATTCATGAAGAAGATTTGGCAATTATGGATCGCAGCAGCATTAGTAGCATTCCTATTAACTGCATGTGGTCAAGAAGAAACGGCACCCGTAAAAGAAACAACACCAGTAGAGACAGGTACACCTGAAGCAGAAGAAGAGGTAGCAGCGTTCCCAGTAACAATGACTGACATGACGGATAATGAAATCACGCTTGAAGAAGCTCCTAAAGCAATCGTGTCAATGATTCCAAGTAATACAGAAATCTTATTTGGTCTAGATTTAGGCGAGAAAGTAGTTGCTGTATCAGACTATGACAACTACCCTAAAGAAACTGAAACGCTTGAAAAAATTGGTGGACAAGAATTTAACGTAGAAAAAATCATTTCTTTAAATCCAGACCTAGTACTTGCACATGAGTCGGGCCTTGGAATGGGAGAAGCTGGTCTTCAACAACTTAGAGATGCAGGGTTAAAAGTGTTTGTAGTGAAAACTGCTGCAAACTTTGAAGAAGTATACGAAACGATGATTACCATTGGTCAAGCGACTGGTGCAACTGCTGAAGCTGAAGAAATGGTACAAACAATGAAGGATGAAGTTGCTGCTATACAAGAAAAAGCATCTTCAGTTGAAACAAAGAAATCAGTATTTATTGAAGTCTCTCCAGCTCCAGATATATATACAGCAGGAAATAACACATTCATGAATGAAATGCTTAAGTTAATTAATGCAGATAACATTGCAGCAGATCAAGAAGGATGGATTAAAATGGATCCAGAAGAAATTGTTAAGCGTAATCCAGATGTAATATTAACAACGTATGGCAGCTACATGCCTGATGCTGCAGACCAAGTACTTGCACGTGAAGGATTCGGAGCAGTTACAGCAGTAGAAAATAAAGAAGTATTTAATGTAAATGAAGATACGACAAGCCGTTCAGGTCCTCGTTTATCACAAGGTTTACTAGAAATGGCGAAAGCAATTTATCCTGAGGTATTCAGTGAATAAAACCTGGTTTGCATATGTAGCTTCTGTACTCGTACTGATTGCTGCAGTGTTAGCAGGGGTAATGATTGGATCCGTTTCGATTCCAATACAAGTGTTGTGGAATCCTAATTTTGATGAAGGATTAGCAAATATACTATGGAATATTCGCATGCCTCGTGTGGTGTTAGCCGGTTTGGTAGGCGCATCACTGGCAATGGCAGGGGCGGCCTTCCAAGGTTTATTGAGAAATCCTTTAGCTGATCCATATACCTTAGGAGTGTCATCAGGTGCCTCAGTCGGTGCCGTGGTGACACTCTTTTTTGGGATTTCAATCCCTTTTCTGGGCTTGTTTACACTACCAGTACTTAGTATGATTGGCGCTTTTTTAACGATGATCATTGTCATGGGCTTTGCCAAACTAGTTGACCGAACGATGAAAATGGAAACAATTATACTTACAGGAATTATTTTTAGTTCGTTTTTAGGTTCTCTTTTATCTCTAATGATTGCACTATCTGGAGAGGAACTTCGCCAAATTATTGGATGGTTACTCGGAAGTGTTTCTATGCGTGGATGGCCATATGTCAAAATGGCTCTGCCTTTTATGATTATTGGATTTGTCCTATTATGGTTAAATAGAAGAGAAATAAATGCACTTTTATTTGGCGAGGAACGTGCCAAACATTTAGGTGTTGACGTAAAAAAACGAAAAATGATGATATTAACAGGCGGATCGATTTTAACGGGTGCTGCGGTGTCAGTTTCCGGAACCATTGGTTTTGTAGGTTTAGTCATTCCACATACGATTCGTATACTGTGGGGAGCTGATCATCGACATGTACTGCCATTATCTTTTATCAATGGAGCCTCACTGCTCATTGTTTGTGATCTAGTTTCACGTACCATCATCTCACCATCTGAATTGCCAATTGGTGTTATAACAGCCTTTATCGGTGCACCAGTGTTTGCGTTTATATTTTGGAAACAGCGAAGAAAGGGAAGTGTGTAATCATGCTAAACGTTCAAGGCTTAACAGGTGGTTACCACACAGTACCTGTCGTTAAAGACGTATCATTTACTGTGAAAAAGGGTGAAATGTTAGGGATATTAGGACCAAATGGAAGCGGGAAGTCTACTTTGCTTAAAGTCATAAGTGGCGTACTTCCCATGCAATCAGGAACAGTAGATTTAGATGGCAAAGCAATTCACAAATATGCATCAAAAGAACTTGCAAAACATATGGCAGTTCTCCCGCAACTACATGTGCATGCTTTCTCAAATACAGTAAGAGAAACGATATCACTTGGGAGATACCCACATCAGAGTGGATTCTTTTCTTCATGGTCTGACAAAGATGAGAAAGCAATTCAAGATGCCATGCGTCTCACGGATGTGAAGATGTATGAGAACACCTATCTCGATGAGCTTTCTGGCGGGGAGCAGCAACGTGTTTTTGTGGCACAAGCCCTCGCTCAACAAGCGAAGATTATCTTGCTTGATGAACCAACAAATCATCTCGATATCGCGCACCAACAACAATTGTTGGATACTATTAAATTGCAAGCCAATGAAAAAGATTTAACCATTATTTCTGTATTTCATGACATGAACTTGGCATCACTATATTGTGACCGATTGTTATTACTAGAAAACGGTGTCGTCAAGATAATCGGGGAACCGCATGTCGTCCTCAAACAAAAACAAATTGAAAGTGTTTACAAAGCTCGAGTTAGTAGTCATCCACATCCTGAACAACCGAAACCTCAAATAACATTATTACCTAGTTTAGGTGACTTGCAGGTTGATGAACTTATTACTAAAGAGCATTTTACTGTTTCAAATGAAAACGTTGTTTTGCATTCAAAAACGCCATTAAAAACAGTTTCATCAGCTGTCGTGAATGCTGGGTCAGGGTGGTTTCGATCGTTTGTTAACCGCCATGTAAAAGCAGATTATGAATGTGACGATAGCACACAAGAAATGGTTGATTATTTAGAAGCACAAGGTTTCTCTACAACCGATACAGTGGGTATGATGACAGCCGTTCGTACAGAAAATGCGGTCATTGAAGAATACAAGGGTACGTTTGGGTCTATTATTATCGCAGTTACAGCAGGAGTTGGAAATGCAGTCGATGTATCTAAAGCGTTCGAACGCGAAGATGTACCTTATGTCGGTACAATAAATACATGGATTATTGTTAACGGGAAGTTATCGGACGAAGCGTTCATTCAAGCGATGATTACGGCAACTGAGGCAAAAACCAAAGCACTTCAACACGAAGATGTGAGGGATCCATTAACTAATACACTTGCAACTGGAACGTCAACAGATAGTTTACTCGTTGCCGCTACTCAAAAAGGGCAGCTATTACAGTACGCAGGACCTATTACGGAAATAGGGAAATGTATTGGACGCGGTGTTTTCGAAAGTACAACGCTTGCGATCAAACGCTATAAAAAAGCGAAAGGAATGTAAGTAAATATGTCTTCTCATATCATCGCTCTTACACTTGGGTTGCTGCTCGATAGAATAATTGGCGATCCTCCCAAATGGCCGCATCCCGTACGTTGGATTGGAAGCCTTATTACTAGATTGACGATCGCTATGAACACAGGAAGGCATCGTAAATTTAAGGGGTTTATTCTATTAATAGTGGTTGTGGGAATCACACTCTTCACCGTATTTTCATTGGTATATGCAGCGTACACAACTCATTTTATTTTAGGAATCGTTGTCGAAAGCATTTTATGTGCTGTTGGATTTTCTCAAAAAAGCTTGAGAGATGCTGCGATGGCGGTTTATACACCTTTGCGTGCGGGAAATTTAAAAGAAGCCCGACTAAAATTGTCATGGATTGTCGGTCGCGATACTGTAAAGTTGTCTGAAACTGAAATTACACGAGGTGTAGTAGAAACAGTCTCTGAAAATACAAGTGATGGTATTACAGCGCCATTATTTTTTGCGTTCCTTTTCGGTGCACCTGGACTTTGGGTATATAAAGCAGTGAATACTCTCGATTCCATGGTGGGTCATAAAAATGAAGAATTCCAAGAGTTTGGCTTTGCTTCTGCAAAAATGGACGATGTGTTGAACTATATTCCAAGCAGAATCACAGGATATATCATCTTAACCTGGACCAAAAGTTTCAGTAAACAATCTTTCTGGGCACGTTTAAATGGTTGGTGGCGAGATGCCAAAAAACATCCAAGTCCAAACAGTGGATACTTAGAAGCGGCAACTGCTTATCAACTTGGTGTACAACTTGGCGGGAAAAATACATATAAGGGAATCCCCTCTGAACGTGCTAGAATGGGACATCCTGAAACCCCGCTCCGTGCCATTCATATTTTGCAAACCATTCGCCAAATGCATATTGCTGTTTTTCTATTTTGGTTGTGGATAATAGCAATCGGAGGTTTATTACATGTCTTTGCCTAATCACGGTGCAAATCCACATCATCTATATACCAGTCTCGGAATGGCACAGCCCAAACGAATAATCGATTTTAGTGAAAACGTCAATCCATTAGGTCCTCCTTACTTGGTACAAATGAACTGGTACAAGTTACAAAATCTAATCACCCGTTATCCAGAGCCACAAGGTGAACCTTTTCGAACTACAGCAGCACGATATCACAACATTTCACCCGATTCTATATTCGTCGCAAATGGAGCTGCTGAAGTATTTTCTTTACTCGCTGAGAAGTACAGAGGAAAACGAGCTATATTAGTTCATCCAACTTTCTCTGAATATGAAGCCACATTAAAAGCTCATCAGGTGGACATCGTCAACTTATCCATGATTGACCTTGTAACAGGGGAATTGCCTATTGCTGAAATAAAAAAGCATATGATAGACGCGGATGTCATTTATTTATGTACACCGAACAACCCAACAGGTACTTTGCCAGAGCACAGCTCATTAAGGGATTTAGTGGAATGCGCGAAGAAATCAAATTGTGATGTTGTGTTAGACGAAGCATTCATTGATTTTATTTCAGAGGAAGCATCCTTCATTCCCTTTATTAATTCGGGTCATGTACTAATTGTTCGTTCAATGACAAAGATGTACGCGATACCAGGGATTCGCCTAGGATACATGGTAGCAGCACCCCAGATTGTTACAGAAGTTCAACAGCTTGCACCACACTGGAATATCAACGGGGTAGCCGCTGAGATAGGGTCACTCGTGTTAGAAGATGAAGACTATCGGATGAGAACGATTCAACATAGTACTAACATGCGACTCGACATGACAGCGTTTCTAAAAGTCCATGGCTGCGAAGTATCAAACTCACAAATTAATTTTCTATTGTTTAAGTTGCCACAACCAAACATCGATTTTTTTCGTCACTTATTACAAAAGGGCATTGTCTTAAGACACACAGAGAATTTTCATGGACTTAATGGTCAGTGGTTCCGAATTGGGATGAAAACGCAAGAGCAGTTGGAAATCCTCAAAAAGGAGTTAAAGCAATGGTTCGAGGCACATTAACATTTATTTCTGGTGGAGTGAGAAGCGGGAAGACAGCATTTGCCGAAAACTGGTTAATGAATCAACAATGCTCGCGGCTTATATACATGGCAACAGGTGAGGCAACTGATGCCGAAATGCAACTTCGCATTAAACGACACAGACAAGACAGAATTGATTACACAGAAAAGTGGTTGACGATTGAACAACCTCGTCAAATAGAAGAAATACTTCCACATATATTACCTGGTGATGGTGTTCTGTTCGATTGCGTCACAACATGGTTGGCGAATGAAATGTACGAAGGTTGGAACAGGGGAGAGCCTTGTTTTACACGACCGAACTGCTTAGAAGAAAAAGAACAGCAATTACATAAAACTATTCGTACATTATTAAACAAAGGAACAACTATAGTTGTTATTTCCAATGAAGTATTAGATGAACCACTGTCAAGCATCCCAGATGTACGACTTTATCAACAATGGCTAGGAAGACTTCATCAGTGGTTTGTCAAAGAAAGCAATGAAGCATTTGAACTGACGTATGGACTCGTAAAGAAGTGGAAATGAGGAGATGCATATGAACGGTATCATGATTCAAGGGACTGCCTCAAACGTTGGGAAAAGCATGATTTGCACTGCGTTTTGCCGGTTATTTGCAAATGATGGTTTTCATGTTGCACCATTTAAATCGCAAAACATGTCGACCTTCTCCACAAAAATAGCGCATGGATTAGAAATTAGTACGGCCCAATTTGCCCAAGCAGAAGCAGCAAAAGTATCACCACTTCCACAAATGAACCCTATACTATTGAAGCCATCTGGACATATGTCTTCTGAAGTTTGGGTGTTGGGTGAAAAAGTTGAGCATATGTCTGGGACCGCTTACCGGGAATCATTTTATGATATCGGGGTAAAAGTAATTAAACAGTCACTTGATTTTGTTGATCAAAACTTTGATGTCGTAGTTTTAGAAGGAGCAGGAAGTCCGGTAGAAGTAAACTTAACGGATCGGGAACTGGTGAATATGAGCATTGCAGAGTTAGCAGATGTGCCGGTTTTGTTAGTTGCTGACATTGAACGTGGTGGAGTTTTTGCATCAATTGTAGGCACGCTCGAGTTACTTCCACAACAACACAGAAATCGTGTGAAGGGCATCATTATTAATAAATTCCGTGGCGATAAGGAATTGTTTAATGAGGGTGTGTCGTTTATCGAGTCCTATACAGGAATTGCGGTTCTTGGTGTTATTCCATTTATGGACAATCACCAAATTGAAGAGGAAGATTCGTTTATAACACATCATGATACGTCTTTTAAAATGTCGGGCGAAGATAAATATGATGAATGGGCAAAACATGTGGCAAACAATCTCGATTGGCAAAAAATAATAAATATGGTGGAGCGACCATGATGCGTGGTATCTTGCTAGCGCTACAATTTTTCACCATTATGCCAATTAATCAACAACTGGAGATGGATCGCAAGTCGGTCACTGCCATGTTTTCCACACTTCCTTGGATAGGGGGGCTCATCGGCCTCGTCACTGCAAGTATTTGGCTATTTATTGACGCGAGTCCATTGTTCTTAGCATTTACAATCGTATTAATCGGCATTGTCATGTCGGGTGGTCTACATCTTGATGGATTCGTTGACACGAGTGATGCCTATTTTTCTTATCGCGATCAACACAAACGTCATGAAATTCTAGCTGATCCGCGTATTGGTGCATTCGGGGCAATGGCTTTATTATTATTTGTCATTGGAAAAATCGTCTTATTAACTGAAATCATTACGCAAGGTGGAATGAAATGGGAATGGTTACTCATCTTGCCGTTTCTCGCTAGAGCAGGAATGGTTTACTACTTCACCCTTACACAAGCGGCAAGGGATAAGGGATTAGCTTCGTTCTTTAAAAAACGGATTAATCATCGAATATTGCTTGTTATGACAATTCTTTCACTTGCAGTAGGAGCGGGCTTTATCATGCTGGTTGGTGGAGAGATGGTATTAGCAATCAGTAGCTTGCTGGTACTATTCAGTTGTGCATACGCTTTTAAATACTGGACCAAAAAACATTTTGGAGGCGTCACGGGTGATGTATCTGGTGCTTTCGTTGAAGGGATGGAAGTGGGTTTATGGCTCCTTATTTTCATCTTACTTTAGTCCGCCACTTGCCGACTTTGGCGAATATTGAGCGTCGATACATAGGTTGGAGCGATGAATCGATAAGTCAGTCGTCACAAGTTTACAAAGAAGCTACTTGGTGTCCGGACATAATTAATGGAAGCGACCTTCTGCGTTGCCAAGAGACCGCCGCCCTATTTTACCCAAAAACGCCCTACCAAGGGTCACAAGCTTTTCGGGAAATGTCTTTTGGAGATTGGGAACTACGAACCTATGAGGATTTAAAAAATGAGGTAAATTATCAAAAGTGGTTAACTAATCCGAATGAAGTGGCTCCCCCAAATGGAGAGTTTGTAGATGAAATGGGGTCACGGGTCCGAGCGGGACTGAAAAGTTTGCAGTGTTACCACCCAGTTGTTGTGACACATGGAGGACCGATTCGATATGTGCTTACGCAGTTTGCCCCTGATGAACGTGATTTTTGGTCCTGGGATGTCAAACATGGTGACAAATGGACATTATGTTGGGATAGTCGTCAATGCTTTGAGGAGGAGAAAAGATGCAAGTCTTTGTCGGTGGAGCGTTTAACGGAAAGCGAGCTTATGTAAGGCAACTCGTGAGTGATCGAGATGTTCAATGGATCGAATGCTCAGACGTGGATCATCTGCCTGAAGCAAAGTGTGAAACAATTGTTGTTGCTGGAGTAGAGGAATTTGTGGAACGTCATTTGGAAAAAGCAGAAGACGAAGTGATTGAAGAAATCATGCTTACATTAAATACATATCGTAAACAAAGTAAGGTTATTGTGATAGTGACAGAAATTGGACGTGGAATTGTACCGATAGCAGCAGAAACACGTGAACTTCGCGATCGTTGTGGACGATTGAGTCAACAGATTTGCAAGGAAGCAAGTGAAGTGACACGCATTTGGTATGGCTTAACTGAAAGATTAAAATAAGAAACTACATCTGAGTCAATTTCACACCTCAATTCGATAATAAATACGAACACTTAATTGTTATCCGTTTATTTTAGAAAGGTATCGTTTGATTGTAGCGCAATGCAGCGACTCCAGTGGGAACAGAGCATGAGCTGAAAGCCCCGCAGGAGCACATGGAACGAAGACTAAGAACGCCACTACGCGAGTCAACGTCTTCGCGGGGCAACATCCTGTTGGTCCGAAGCCATGCCCCACGGAAAGCGTTCGTATGTAACGGAAATCTCTAGATAAAAATAGAAGGTTGTTCTATTAAGGACCGGGCGTACTTGCCGGTTTTTCTTACAAAATAAGAAAGTATACAAATTTAGTGAGCCATGAATCCAGTATTCCGGGTATTTTAAGGAGTAGGTTCTAGTATGATACCGCTGATTTGCGCTCCAGGCGGACGCTGTCCACGGGGCGGGCGGAGAGCCTCCTCAGTCGCTAGCGCTCCACTGCGGGGTCTCTCCTGTCCCGCTAATCCCGTAGGAGTCGCCGCCTTCCGCTTCAATCAAGTAAATGTTTTCGAATTGTTCATAAAAGAAAATACAACTTAAAAAGAATGGATTGCAGAACAGTGGTTTGCATTATGAACACTGAAATTCTGATGTTTTGAGCAAGTATTTCTCTT
>NZ_ALJG01000210.1 GCF_000286315.1 Paenisporosarcina sp. TG20
AACGGAAATTATACCGGAAACCATAGTCGATACTATATGGAATGTCCTTCTAGACTAATACTTAAATCATTTGTCTTAAAGGACCGGGCGTACTTTGCCCAGTTTTTCTTATTTAAGCTTGTTGTTGTGTTTCTTCGTTTAATAACACTTCTTCAAAATCTTGTTCTGGTTTTTTCCGTGTTGAGGTTAAAACGAAATATGAAACAAGAAATAATGCACCCGTTACAAAGAATACTGAGGAGATACCAATATAGCCACTGACAATCCCACCAAACATCGGACCAATGATATTCCCAAAGAAACGGAAACTCGTATTATACCCCATCATTTCCCCTTGTATTTCAATTGGCGATTCCCTTCTGACCAATGCAGTTGTGACAGGTATCAAACCGCCAAGCGCGATTCCGAATAAAAACCTTAAGGCGATCAATTGCCAAAGTTCAGTAACGAAAGCTTGGGGAATAATAAATAGAAATGCTAATATGAGCAATGCGCTTAATACTTTCTCATATCCGATTGAATCACCAAGTTGTCCCCACCTTCTAGCAAATAATAAATTTCCGACACCAGCTGCACTAAATGTAATTCCAGCAAGTAAAGTTATTTGAGAAGAATCCGTTAAACTCGAAACATATAGAGAGAGAAGCGGTTGTATGCTAAAGTTTCCAATTTGAATCAATGCAGTGATAATCATGACGTGAAACACAAGCCTATGGTGAATGATTCCTGATAATACAGTTTTACGAGAATAGACATGGGCGTCCGCTGCAGGGATTCTTTTCGTCTCTTTTATACCAAACATAACAAGTAAGGCTGCAATGGCAATAACCACGGAAGTTATGACGAATGTATATTGAAATCCGAAAGAATCTGCTAGTAAGCCCCCTATAACAGGTCCGAATAAAGTACCTGAAACACTACCCATTTGAAGGGTTCCAAGAGTTTTACCTGCGACTTCTTTAGCTGTTTGTGAACTAATAAATGCAAGTGATGTTGGAATAAAACCTGTGACTATACCCATAAATAAACGTAAAAAGAAAAATGCTTCGACAGAATGTACAAATCCCATCAGTAAAATGCTAATGGATATACCAAATCCGGTAATTATCAATATTGGTTTATATCCAAAACGATCCGCAATGCGACCCCAAATGGGTGACATCAGAAATGCAGAAACGAAAGTGATGCCAAACACTAGACCTGACCATTTCTGTACATAAGAGTCTGAAAAATTCCCCATTGTATCTATATAAAGCGATAAAAATGGCATAATCATTGTTGCTGTTCCTGCAACTAGAAAGTTTGATATCAACATAATATAGAAATTTCGTTTTTGAGTTTTCATATTAAATTCCTTCTTTCGTATCCTTTCGAAAAGTAACATATAATTGTTTATTATAAATCATTTCGCCTAACGAAGGAAGAGGTGTCTTAATTACTGTAAAAATGAACAGAATATGATAAACTATTTTAGGGTGAAGTGAATATGAAAATTAGAGCATGGCTGATATTATCTAGCCTATTTATTCTGTTAGCTGGATGCGGTAGTGTCCCACCAGAGAAGTCAGAAGAAATGATTGAAGAAACAACACAAACAACACAAACAAACAAAACTGAGGGAGAGATAACTATGTACCCACAATTATCAAAAGAAGTATCATCAAATGAAGCGTTAGTCGTAATGAACACAACAATGGGACCAATTAAAATTAAGCTGTTTCCAGAGGTTGCTCCTAAAACAGTAGAAAATTTTATAACACATGCAGAAAACGGATATTATGACGGTATTATTTTCCACCGTATTATTAAAGACTTTATGGTTCAAGGTGGCGATCCTACTGGAACTGGTATGGGAGGAGAAAGCATTTTCGGTTCAACTTTTGAAGATGAGTTTTCTGATAAAGCTTTCAATCTTCGTGGTGCTTTATCAATGGCTAATGCTGGTCCAGGAACTAATGGAAGTCAATTCTTTATCGTTCAAGCAAGTAGTGTTGATGCAGGGATGCTTAAACAGTTGAAGGGTGCTGGCTATCCAGCAGAGATCATCGAAGCATATGAAGCAAATGGAGGAACTCCTTGGTTAGACAACAAACACACTGTATTTGGACAAGTAATCGAGGGCTTAGATGTGATAGACAAGATGACTACAGTTAAAAGAAATGCGAACGACAAACCATTAGAAGACATAAAGATCGAATCAATCGAAGTTCTTCAAAAATAAGTTAGGAAGTGTTCCAAATGAACGCATGGATAATCAATTTTCTGTATTTTCCAGAAGATAAATCATCCTATATTCCAGCTGCTATTGAGTTTGTAATTTTTGCAGTCATCTGTGTTCTAGTGTTTCGTTGGATTGTGAAAAAATCAAAACAGCAAGAAGAAAAGACAAAAGAATTAGAAGAACGCGTGTTACGTGAGCGTAAATTACAAAAACAAAATGAAAACCAAAATTAAAAGTTGCCGATCTATTAAGTCACTCAAATAAAACAGGTGAAGAAAAACGAGTCGTTTTTCTTCATCTGTTTTTATGTTGAAAATGTATCTTCGGCGGCGTCTTTATATAAAATCAGTGTCTATTCGCACGGCGATCCAAATCATTGGTTAAAGAGATGTGTCTGCCGAAATTTAAAAAAGGATGAGCAAAGTGAAACCTTTGCTCATCCCTTTTATTCTTGAGATTATGGTGCATTAGGTTTGCCGTCCGAAGCGCCCCGGTAACCGTGTTGATATAGGTTGGAATCTCCTTTTCAACTGCAAACTAAAATTATTGCACCTTTTTAACAGTACAGGAGTAACTATACTAGACGTATTTATGTCAAAGCAGTAATAAAACGATTTACGCCATCTTCAAGAATTGTTCGAGGACAAGCGACATTCATTCTTAAAAATCCTCTTCCGACTTCTCCATATTGTGAACCCGCCACTAATGCAAGTTTACCTTTATTTAATAGTAAATCCATAACAACTTCTTCAGATAAACCAGTCTCCCGATAATCTATCCATAATAAGTATGTGCCTTGGGGTTTTTTTATTTTCACTCCGGGAACTGCTTTTGTAACTTCTTCAATAACATAATTCATATGAGACGACAGAACTTCTAATAATTCATCTAACCATTCTCCACCATGTTCATACGCGGCTTGTAGTGCAGTTGCCGCAAATGGACTTAGTTCCATTTGTCCATGAGCAAGTGCATGTTCTTTTAATTTTTTACGTTTCGTAGGATCAGTTATAATCGTTACCGCTGCTTGAATACCTGCCAGATTGAACGTTTTTGTAGGTGCTACACATGTGATAATACGATCCACTTCATTATCGGCTATCGAGGCAAGCGGTATATGTTGATGTTCAGGGAAAACTATGTCGCAATGGATTTCGTCAGATAATATGAGTGTATTATATTTCGAGCATAATCTAATGATTTCTTGTAATGTTTCCTTTGACCAGACAATTCCACCTGGGTTATGAGGATTACAAAGAATAAATAGTTTTACACCCTGTTTTAACTGTTCTTCAAAAGAAAGAAAGTCAAACTTATATTCACCATTTTCTTCGACCAATAAGCTTTCCACCAATTGACGACCGAGTCTTTCAGGAAGAGAAAAGAATGGTGGATAAACTGGTGGTGTTATTAAAATACGATCTCCTTGTTGAGTGAAAGTTTCAATAACCGAAGCCATTGCAGGAATAACACCATGGTGAAATATCATCCATTCCCGCTGTGGTTTCCATCCATGGCGGTTTAAAAGCCAGTTTTGAATGGCAGTCTTACACGCTTCACATATGTATGAATAGCCAAAAATAGGATGTTCAATTCGTTCATGTAATGCATCGATTACAGCTTTAGGGGCGGGAAAATCCATATCTGCTACCCACATTGGCAAAATGTCAGTAGCATCATCAATTCCATAAATCATCTCCATTAAACCCCATTTGACAGAACGCGTTTCACGGCGATTAATTTCATGTTCAAAAATAGTCATAATCATTCCTTCTTTCCTTTTTTATAATAAAATACGAGGACATTCTTCCTAACGATTTAAGTTGGGTAAGGGATGAAATCGTAAGGTCTTAGAATTCAAGAAATTCGTTGAATGTCTGTGCGACGAGATTGCTAGCCTCTGAACTAACTAATGGGCTTGTACATGAACCCTATATAAAAATGCGTAACATTTAAGTGGGGAGGAGTTAAACAATATGTTATCATATTTTTATTAAAGAAAAACTAAAAGGTGAGTAATCATGGAAAATATCGAGATGAACCGTAAAGCAGTAAAAATACTTCAGTTGTGGGATCCTTTTAATTTGGGATCTGAAGCGTATGATACCGAAGCAGCTGACGTTGTAGCAGACCTTCAAGGAATTGATCATCCAACAGAATTAGCAAAACGTATTCAAGTAGTTTATGAGCATTCGTTTGAACAATGGATACCTATTGAAAAATGTGTTCAAATCGCGTATAAATTAATCGCTGTTAAATTTGAATCTAATTGTATCGTTTAATAAAAAAACCTTTCGCCTAGAGCGAAAGGTTTTTTATTGGTTTATTTGAAGTCCATCTAACAGATTAGAAGCAGGAACTTCGAGTGCGTTTGATAACTTTAAAATGGTTGGTACTGATGGAACTTCTGTCCCAGCTTCATATTGTTCTAATTTACCTTTACCAATTCGTGCTTTCAATGCTAACTCATCTAAAGTCATTCTTTGTTCTTCACGCAATAAGCGAAGTTGAGTATGAAATTTTTGATTCACTTTCATGCACTCCTTTCCATTTATAAAGCATATGCTTAAAGCTATTTTATCATAGCAATTAAAAATATGACTCAATAAAGCATCCTGCATCTCTTTATCCTTGGACAATAGAAATAATGGCATTAATGAAAATGATGATAATCGCCAAAGGTGCTAAATATCTTACTAGAAAATGCCATATGACGAACGATAATGGAGAAATATTTAATTCGATTTCAGTCTCTGATTTTTTCAATATATAACCAGCGAAAATGGAAACTAATAATGCTCCTAGTGGTAACCCGATACTACTAGTTAAAAAATCAGCAAAGTCAAAGAATGTTTTCCCAAAAATTTTAGTCTCAGAAAACACACCAAAAGATAAAGCACTTGGAATACCCACTAAGAAAATCATAAAACCATAAATCCAAGCAGCACGCTTACGTTTATCGTATGCATTTTTTATTCCAATGGATACAACTATTTCTAACATTGAAATTGAAGATGTTAATGTTGCAAATAATAATAAGATGAAGAAAAGAAGCATAAAGAAAGCGCCGAATGGTAATTGCTCAAACACGGCTGGTAAAATGATAAATACAAGTCCAGGACCTTCGTTTGGAGAATAACCTAATGCAAAAACTGCTGGGAAAATAACTAAACCAGCCATTATTGAAATTCCGATATTTAACATAGAAACACTGAAAGCCGAGTTACCTAACTTCTGATCCTTAGGCAAATAAGAAGCGTAAGTCATCATTCCAGCTACACCAACACTAAGTGAGAAAAATGCTTGGCCCAAAGCAACTAGCATTGTTTGTGCATTAAAGTAAGACCAGTCGGGCACAAACATGAATTTGACGCCTTCCATGGCACCATCTAATGTTAATGAACGAACAACCAACACGATAAAGAATAGTAATAAGGCTGGCATCATGATGCGACTTGCTCGTTCAATACCACCTTTTATACCACCACTTACAATAACTACCGTCAGAATCATAAAGATAGCTTGTCCAATCAAGACTTCCATAGGGTTTGAAATAACTGACCCAAACAAATCTGCGTAGTAACTATCTCCTTTATTATCAAACTTAAAGAGTAAAGCTCTACCGAGATACGATAAAATCCATCCACCTACGACACTGTAAAATGATAAAATAATGAATGAAAAGAAGAAACCTGACCAACCAATTAAAAACCACTTTTTTCTTGGTGCTAGCTTTTTAAGACTTGTTACAGCATCTGCCTGTCCTTTACGGCCAATAACAAATTCTGCCAGAAGAATTGGTAACCCAATTAACAATGTACTGATGATAAATAACAAGACAAAGACGCTACCACCGTTTGTTCCAGCCATGTATGGAAATTTCCATATGGCTCCAAGTCCAATCGCACTTCCTGCTGCGGCGAGTATGAAGCCGATTTTTGATCCGAAATGATCGCGTTTTGCCACGGTGTACAACTCCTTCTAACTGTAAAGATTTTTTCTAATATTACACGACATAAGCGAAAAAGAATATTACTTTTTGAAACAATAAGAACAATAGTTTCGTATCACTACTAGAACAGAGAGAGCGAGGGGGACTCATGGGAGAACTTGAGTTAATTGAAAAAGCACAACAAGGTGACATGAGTGCTTACGGTGATTTGATGAATCTTCATCACAGGACAGTTGAAAAGTTTGCATTTCAGTGTGGTGTCAATGTAGATGATGTGCAAGACGTGACACAAGAAGTATTTATTAAGCTATATAGATTCCTTCATCAATTTCATCGTGACCGATTTACGACGTGGTTATACAAAATAACACTAAATACTGCACGAGATTATTACCGAAAAGAGAATCGTGAAAAAGACAAGGGAAATAAATTGCAAAAAGATACGAATTCTATAGTGCCTTCAAAATCTGCTGAATCTAAAGTGCTGATTTTTGAAGAAGATTATGAGCTCCATCAAGCAATCCAATTATTAGAAGAAAAATATCGTATTCCGATTATCTTATACTATTTTCAAGAACTCACTTATGAGCAAATTGCAGACGTTATAAATATTCCTCTATCGACGGTCAAAACCAGATTGCTACGTGCAAAAGCTCAACTGAAGTCTACATTAGCATTAAAAGGAGGGGCTGAATATGGAAGATAAAGAATTTGAACAACAGATGAACCTATTAAAAAAGTCATACGAACGTGTCCCTTCTAAATTTAATGCGGACGATGTTCTTAGTAAAATCGAGGAAGAAGGAAAACAACAAAAAGAAGTGAAACAATTCACAAAACCGGTGGCATCAAAATGGCAAAAAGTGAGTGTGTGGGCCGTTAGTTTAGCAAGTGTTTTTATAATTGGTCTATTGAGTGCATCGTTTATGAATGACGGGAAAGAGCAAGGAGACGAACCAGTATCTGAATATGATGCCAATGACATCAAGAAGTTAGAAGAAGATTACCAACAAGAACGTAAGAAACGACAAGAAATGTTAGGGATGTCGGATGAACATTTTAACGAGTTGGGATTTGTCGGTATGGCGGACCAACTTTTCGCTCTAAATATACATCCCGATAGCTTAGAAAGTAGATATAGTAATCGAAGCCTTGAGGACCGCTACGCACAAGTTATTGATTATTTAAAGTTACCAAATGAAATGATAGAGGAAGCATCGCAAGAGGGGGAAATGAATGAAGAAGAGAGTATGGCTTTTATCGATGATTTAAATACTAAAATAGATCATTTGACTTTTGTCTACAACTTAACAATTGAAGAGCATAGTGAAATTATGAACACAGCAAAAATGAACGGTGAGCTTGACGCTGATTATTTATACGCGAATCGCAGGGATTTGCCTAAACCTGTTGAGTCTATGTTAACGAATGCTCCGAAACAATCGATTGCTATTAAAGTCGCTCCAGATAAAAAAGGGTATATTGCAGAATTCGATATGCATGGTACAATGTTTAATCTTATAGGTATAGTTATAAAACCTGCAATTGACTTGTTCGCAATTAAAGATGCAGCACCATTTACTAACGGTGGGGAACTGGTTTATACACCTCAAGAATCAGCCCAAATACTTGGGCAAATTGAACAGACACTTTTAAGTATGACAACTCAAAATGCCATGTATAGCATTACAAAATCTTACTATGAAGATATTGCATATACGCTGATTTTTGGATCAACCAACACACAAGTCGTTGAAAATAGACAGATTAAAGAAGAGTTTCGTAATGCATGGGGCTATTTACGTGCAATGCATGGTGTATCGCCAATTAAGTATTTTATTAAACCATCGTTCGATTCGCTAAGCAATGAGGATTGGACTGTTAATAAAACCTATGAAACATTGGAGTTTAAAAATTTACAAGAAGTTTTTCGCTTAGCCGAAATAGGAGAACTTGAAGCGCTTATGCCTGCGAATGACTCAGGAGAAAAATCAATGACAATAAGTTGGCCAAATAGTGAAATGCAACAGCAAGCACATGCCTTCTTGAAGAATCCGACTATGGATGGTGGAGGGGGATATAATTATGACAACTTAACGCCAATTGAAACGGTTGTCCTTTACGATTATGCACAACAAGTAGATGTCCCTGAAATCATGTACAACTTAATTCATCCATATGAAGGGATGGGTTTGATGAAAGATTTGCTAGCATCAGGAGAAATTCCTGACTTGATTCCCGTGGGAGCATCTTCACTAGGATACAATGATAGAATAACGATTAAACAGAATGGTGAATATCACGGAACTGTTGAGGTTTTGAAAGATGAAAAAGTAATCATGTCTATCCCTGTTATTCGTAATGAAGCTGGAGTTTGGCAGGTTAGTCTAAGTATTACAGAAACAAGTTATGAAGAACCACTCGAGGGCAGTATTGGTACTACTTTCATTAGTAAAGTCCAAAACGTATATAATAAATTTAATGATACGTATGATTTTGAGACATTAGCAAACGAAGAACCATTTATTGTGGCTGGCGTTTATTTGGAAGCATTAATGCAAAATGATATGAAGACACAATATGAATTATTGGTAAAAGGAGACAATTATATAACGCCAACTTTCGAAGAGTTTTCAAGTGATTCAAACGTTCAAAGAATGGACTGGAAAGAACAATTTAAGTCCTATGAATATACACCAAATGGAGTGGCGGGTGTATACGACGAATACGATTCGGTAGTATATTTTGACCTGAAAGATAAATTTATAACAGGTGAAGAAACGCGTAAAGGATTTCAAATGCGTAAAACACATGACGGTTGGCGCGTTCGTATCATGCCATTCCAGTAAGTCGGAAAAATAATAACTACTTATCGTATGATTTGCTCGTAAATCATGCGATATTTTTATTGCCTAGGAAATAAGTTGTAATTGAACGCATACAGTTACCTAGACTAATAGAAAGGTAAAGGTAAAGGTGAAACTCTTAATGTACTTTAGCCAGCATAAAATATTGATAATTTGAAGATGAACTTGTGGATTCAAAGATTGAATTTATTGAATTAATTGCTAGTTTGTGTTATAATCCTCTATGGCCTTAAGGTAGATAGGTATATATCCAAAACTAGGAGCGATTATATGACTAAGAAGTATGAAGTTGGAGAAGTAATCTCAGGAAAAGTAACAGGCGTTCAACCGTATGGCGCATTTGTAGCATTAGATGAAGAGACTCAAGGTCTTGTTCATATTTCTGAAATCACATATGGTTATGTGAAAGAAGTAAGTGAATTCTTGTCAGTTGGGCAAGAATTAGAAGTGAAAGTACTTGAAATTGACGAAAAAGCAGGAAAAATTAGTCTTTCGATTCGTGCTTTACAAGAACGACCACCGGTTTTACGTAAAGAAGATAAGCCGAAAAAATCATTACAAGCACGTGTTGACGAGAAGGATGCAGAAGGTTTCAATTCTTTAAAAGATAAATTACAAGACTGGATTAAACAATCTGGTCAATGAGATAAAGCGAGTTGACTCTTTGTGAGTGACTCGCTTTTTTTGCGGAAAGTATATGACTATAGAGTGCCAAGAACCAAGTGACTCCAACGGGGGAAGCGAGACAGACGAGACCCCGCATTAGCGCACAATGGAACAAAAGGCTAAGAACGCCTCAACGCGAGGCAACGCCTTCGCGGGCCAACATCCTGTTGGCCTGAGG
>NZ_ALJG01000211.1 GCF_000286315.1 Paenisporosarcina sp. TG20
TGTTGGCCTGAGGAGGCTTGGCGGTTGCCCACGGAAAGCCTCTGCCTGTTTTTGCACAGCTTCGCTAGATTCGAAACATAAAAATACGTTGCAACGGAAATCATACCGGAAACTAAAGTAGATACTGTGTAGCTTTCTTAAAGGACTGGGCGCACTTTTCCCGGTTTTCCATTAAAGTGGAAAACCGGTATTTTCTTTATCATGAATTAGCTGGTGAGCCTTTATGGCAACTTCGAGTGCCAAACGGTTGGATGGCTCCATATAATCTTTCCCTAAAATATGTTCAAGTTTTTCAAGTCTGTTATATAGTGTTTGTCTAACAATAAACAAACGATCAGCAGCTTCGTTCTTAACCCCATTACATTCCAAATATACACAAAGGGTTAAGAAGAGGGAGCTTTCCATCTTTTGATCGTAGTTAAGGATTTCTTCTAAATAATCGTTTATATAGCTTTCAAGACAACCACTCTTTTTTAATATAAGTAGCAGTCTGTAGATTCCAAGATCTTCATAGAAGTATGTCTGATTTATGGTAGAATTGTGTATTTTAAATACTTCTTTTGCTTCTATATAACCATCTTTTACTTGGTTAATATCTTTGTAGACTTTACTAATACCGAATGTGCAATGATTCCCATCCATAAAACTTTCTTTCATGTCTTTAATACTTTGAATTATCTGAGAGAATCTATCGGTTTCTTCTTTTATAGAATCAGTGGCAATAAAAGAAGAAATGATTGAAATTTCCGTCTTTCCTGAAGCGACTGCTGGAAAAAAACCATGTTTTTTAAATAAGGAACGAACCAACATAGATCGTTGTAGTTTAACTTCTTCCCAGTCTTCTTCACCGATATTTGCCTCTGGGAAATCCATCTTTATTAAAAAAATCCTGAAATACATGTTGCTACTCGTTGAAGGTAAGTACGTATGAATATCATCCTGTTCGTATGTTTGGCCTTTCATTAAATTCCGTACAATTTCGTCTTCCATGTTCTGTCTTCGTTCTTCAATTGTTCTATTTCGCAATAAGATTTGTGCAATCGCTAAAGCAGCACGGTCTAGGATTAAAAATAAAAAATCATTAGATACTGGATGTTTCACTTGCAAGCATAAATGTCCCCAAGTTTGTCCTAGTCCTATAACCGGCATGAGAGCATATGTATCATTATGGAGTGCAAAAGTTCTTTGATCCTTATGGGTAGTCATTGGAGATTGGTCTAGATATTCTAGAATTGACGTTTCTAACGTTCCTATTTCCGAAGGGTAGTAATAAGATTTTGAATCATCCGTTAGGAAAAAAACACCTTGTTGGAAATAGTTATGTATTTCTTGAAGGATTTTCAAAATGCCATTAGGAGTAAGTGAGAGACCCATAAATTTCCTCGATAGCGTATCAAGTTGGGAAAGCATTTGGTGATGTTGATTAATAATATGGGTATGCAAATCCTGAGTAATATCAACAAATTTTACAATTTCCTCAAAAACAATCATTGGAAAATCATGTTCTTCAGCTAATTCGATGAGTTCGATTGGGATTTCATTAAAATAAGTACCAATTTCAATACAAATTCCAGCTGCATTTTTTTCTATCAATCTTTTGACATATTTAAGTTGAGTAGGTTGGTCAAGTTGAAGACCCACTCCAGTGGTTAAAATCAGTTCACCTCCGTTTATAAGTGATTCAAATTCTTGTATTTCTAAGATGTGTGACCACTTTACTTGTCTAGATAATCCTTTTGAACCAGCAATGACTTTAGCAGATTTGAATGTTTTTCTATTTAAAATATCTTTGACTGTTAACACAAATTCAATCATCTTAGTTAGAACCTCCAATATGTTAAAGAAATACATTAATGATTATACTTTTTGTAAAGTGAAAAGATTCAGAATTTCAGATAATATAAATAGTGTAAACTACGTTAACTATAAAGAAAAGTAGAATAGGAGGAAGATTATGAATAAATTAGACAAAAAAATTAAAATGCTTTCAAACTACATCGATGGACAATGGGTAAAGTCGACCACTGAGAAGTACTTAGAAGTTCCCAACCCTGCAACGGGTGAAATATTGGCGGAAGTTCCTTTATCAACACAAGAAGACTTGGAAAAAGCAGTAGAGGCTGCAAAAAGAGCATTTGCATTATGGAAGAAAGTTGCTGTGCCTCAACGTTCACGTATTCTTTTTAAATACCAGCAATTGTTAATTGAAAATAAAGAAGAACTTGCAAAGTTTATTACGATAGAGAATGGTAAAAATCACAATGAAGCATTAGGTGAAGTTCAACGGGGAATCGAGTGTGTTGAATTTGCTGCAGGTGCTCCAACGTTAATGATGGGGTATCAACTTCCTGATATCGCGACTAGTATTGAGTCTGGGATGTATCGCTATCCTCTAGGTGTAGTTGGTGGAATTACTCCGTTTAACTTCCCGATGATGGTGCCTTGTTGGATGTTCCCACTAGCCATTGCAAGTGGAAATACTTTCATATTGAAGCCATCAGAGCGAACGCCACTTCTGGTAAATCGTCTTGCAGAATTGTTACAAGAAGCCGGACTTCCAAATGGTGTCTTTAACGTTGTCCATGGGGCACATGATATTGTAAACGGTTTACTAAGTCACCCGGATATTCCTGCCATTTCTTTCGTTGGCTCACAACCTGTAGCAGAATATGTATATAAAACAGGAACTGGGTACGGCAAGAGAGTTCAAGCTCTCGCAGGTGCAAAAAACCATACAATCGTTATGCCAGATGCAGATATGGATTTGACTGTTACAAACATTATTAATGCTGCTTTTGGTTCTGCTGGAGAAAGATGTATGGCGTGTGCAGTTGTCGTTGCAGTTGGTGATGTTGCAGATGAACTTGTAAATAGATTAGTAGATGAATCAAACAAGCTTACAATTGGTAACGGGTTGGAAGAAGATATTTTCCTTGGACCAGTTATTCGAGATACTCATAAAGATAAAACGCTAAGTTATATTGAGTCGGGCATTAGTGAAGGTGCAACACTTTTACGTGATGGAAGAAACGATAAATCTACTTCTGAAGGCGGTTATTTCGTTGGACCGACGATTTTTGATCATGTGACTCAAGAAATGAAAATCTGGAAAGAAGAGATTTTCTCGCCAGTCTTATCAGTCGTAAGAGTAGATACATTTGAAGAAGCAATTAACTTTGCAAATAAATCTGAATTTGCAAATGGTGCTTGTTTATTCACTGACAGTGCGAAAGTAATCCGTCAATTTAGAGAAGAAATCGATGCAGGCATGCTCGGTGTGAACTTAGGTGTTCCCGCTCCTATGGCATTCTTCCCGTTCTCGGGTTATAAGAAATCATTCTACGGGGACCTTCATGCTAATGGCCGTGATGGAATTGAGTTCTACACACGCAAAAAAGTGGTTACCCAGCGTCATTAATAATAAAAATAAATGGTCAAATATATCCGAACTTTTTGAATAATAAACAATAAAGGGGAGCAAAAGAATGACAGTGGTTAAACAACAAACACAAACATTACTTGAAAAAGATCGTCAAAATGTTTGGCATCATCTATCCTCGTATAGTGAAACCAACCCCCCGATGATTGTCGCTGAAGGGGAAGGCGCTTGGATCAAAGATCATAATGGTAACCGCTATCTAGACGGGATGTCAGGTCTATGGGCAGTAAATGTTGGTTACGGACGTGAGGAATTAGCAAAAGTTGCTTATGACCAAATGAAAAAACTTTCTTTTGCACCATTAATTCATAGCCATGAACCAGCAATAGAGCTTGCTGTAAAGTTGAATGAAATGCTTGGCGATGATTATATGATTTTTTACTCGAATAGTGGTTCCGATGCTAATGAAGTAGCTTTTAAGATTGCACGCCAGTACCATCAACAAAATGGAGAACCATCTCGTTTCAAATTCATCTCACGCTACCGTGGTTACCACGGTAGTTCAATGGGTTCATTGAGTGCCACTGGTCAAGCATTGCGGAAGTATAAATATGAGCCACTTTCTGCTGGCTTTTTGCATGTAGCACCACCTGATAACTACCGTAAACCAGAAGGGCAGTCAATCGAAGATTACAATATTCAATTAGCGCAGGAGTTTGAACAGAAGATCATCTGGGAGCATAAAGAAACGATCGCTGGAATCATTATGGAACCTCTGATTACAGGTGGAGGTATTCTAATTCCGCATCCAATCTACCTTGAGAAAGTACAGGAAATATGTAACCGCCACAATGTCTTACTCATTATTGACGAAGTTATTTGCGGCTTTGGAAGAACTGGTAAAGCGTTTGGTCATCAGCACTTTAATTTGAAACCTGACATAGTTACGATGGCAAAGGGGTTAACGAGTGCTTATTTGCCATTATCAGTTACAGCAGTTCGAAAAGATATTTATGAAAAGTTCAATACAGGAGAAGAGAACAGTCATTTCCGTCACCTAAATACATTCGGTGGGAACCCAGCAGCTTGTGCGGTGGCTTTAAAAAATATTGAAATCATGGAAAGAGAGAATCTTTTCGAACGCGCATCCACTCTTGGAGAAAGACTTCAAAAAGAATTGGCAGAATTGAAAGATCACCCGTTTGTTGGGGATGTTCGTGGTTTCGGTTTCCTATTAGGCATTGAACTAGTAGAAAACAAAGAAACGAAAAAGCCGGCATCAAACGCGCGTGCTGTCAAGATTATGTCTGAGTGCAAAGCTAATGGTCTGATTATTGGGAAAAATGGAGATACGGTCGAAGGTTATGGTAATATTTTAACGCTTAGCCCTCCACTTTCTTGCACAGATGAAGATTTAGATTTCATCATTGCTGTACTAAAGAAAGTGTTCAAAGAAAACGAAGAATAATTTTCCGAACAGATGGTTTAAAAATGCTGATATAACTTCAGTATTAGGTTCGACCTGGACAGAATTATAATAGTTTTTAAACAGAGTGTAATATATTCTAATAGAGCTTTTCATATTTTATTAGACGGATTTATTCTACGCATAAAGAAAGGGAGGAATCATTTGAGTTTACAAACGACGCTAACGATTAATAAAAATCGATTAGATGAAAGAATTAATACTCTATCTCAAATCGGTAAAATCGGTGATACTGGTGTTTGTCGTATTACACTATCAGTTGAGGATAGACAAGCAGTTGACACAGTAAGAAAGTGGATGGAGGAAGCTGGATTAACTGTAAAAATAGATAATTTCGGTAATTTAATTGGTCGATTAGAAGGTCGAAATCCCGAAGCTCCAATATTAATGCTTGGTTCACATATCGACTCTCAGCCATATGGTGGAAGATTTGATGGTGTCATTGGGGTATTAGGTGCACTAGAAGTTGTACAAACCATGAAAGAGCAAAACATAGTTCCAAGTATGCCAATTGAAGTAGTATCGTTTTCAGATGAAGAAGGCTGCCGTTTTAATAAAGGACTATTTGGGGTGCGTGGAATACTCGGAAAACTAGAAGATGGAGAATTAGAACGTAAAGATAAAAGTGGCATTACAAGAAGAGAAGCACTTATACAATTCGGTTGTGACCCTACTCAATTAAAAGAGTCAGAATATCCATCCGGAAGTATTCAGGCCTTTCTTGAAATGCATATTGAACAAGGTCCAATTCTTGAAGAACAAGGGTTACCAGTTGGAATTGTTTCGGGTATTTCTGGCCCTTTGTGGTTAACAGTAGAATTAGAGGGCTTTGCAGGTCATGCAGGTTCAGTACCGATGCCCATGCGAAAAGATGCTCTTGTGGGTGCAGCAAAAGTCATAGTTGCACTTAATGAATTAGCTAGTCAGGACATCAACGCACCTACTGTAGGAACAGTTGGAAGTATGTCTATATTTCCGGATTCCCGTAACATCATCCCTGAAAAAGTTAGTTTTACAGTCGATTTAAGAGATATTGATATCGATCGTAGACATAAAATTGAAAAACAATTACGAACTAGAATAAACGAAATTACTGAGGAACATCAGTTAACTTGTAAAATATCCGAAGATACAAATAGTGAACCACGCTATTGTTCTGAAAGAATTAGACAAATTATGAAAACTGAAAGTGAACAAATAGGCTTAAAAGAGTTTGAATTAATGAGTGGTCCGTTTCACGATGCCTTAGCCATGTCTTACGAATGTGAATATGGAATGATATTTGTTCGTTGTAAGGATGGTATCAGTCACAACCCGAAAGAATTTTCAACGTATGAAGATATTTCCTTAGGTACTGAACTTTTATATCGTACTGCTCTTAATATGGGTAAAGATTAATACCTTTAAATTGAATAATGGGTTGGTACTCACCAACCCTTAAAAATTAGTTTTAAGGAGATGAATTATGAGTATCCGTAAATTTTACACATTGTATATTACAATTTCGATGGTTCCTTTATTAATGTTAATATTTCCTTTATTTGAAATTGGAAATCGTGCTACACCTATTGTAATGGGTTTACCTTTCTCATTCTTTTGGGTCATATTATGGATTATCATTACTTTTGCGGCACTAATCTTTTTATATTCTCTTGACCCAGACAATAAAGAAGAGGAGGAGGATGTCTAATGCCAGGCTGGCAAATTGCTTTATTTATGATGATTGGGTATCTTGTAATCGCACTAGTTGTTGGTATGTTAGCAGGAAGAGGAAGAGATAGTAGTTCACTAAATGAGTTTGCTGTTGCGGGCGGAAAACTAAATTTATTCGTTATGTGGTTTTTAATGGGTGGAGCTGTGTTCAGTGCCTTTTCATTTTTAGGTGCTCCAGGTTGGGCCTTTTCAAAAGGTGCTCCTTCCCTTTATATTCTGACATATACAGCGTTCGCAATATTACCATGGTATATTATTGGACCAAAGATTGGACGAATTGGGAAAAAGAATAATCTTTATACGGTAGCTGCTTTTATGAAGGGTAGATTTAATAGCCCTGCTTTAGCAATTATAGTGGGTTTAATTGCTTTATTCGCATCTGTTCAATATTTAGCAACACAAATGTCAGGGATGGCTCTTATTTTTAACGTAATGACAGAAGGACGTATCCCGGTTTGGTTGGGTGCTCTAGTATCTTATGGTATTGTTGTGATCTATGTCGCTACTGGTGGACTACGTGCCGCTGCTTGGTCAGATGTCTTCCAAGGCTTATTAATGATTATCATTTCTTGGGCTGTTGGATTAACGATTGTCTATCAATTACACGGCGGAACAACAGAGATGTTTGCAACAATTGCTAGAGAAACACCAGAGTTCCTGCAGATTGGGAAAACTGGATCAACAATGGGCAGTATGGCATATACATCAACAATCTTAGTGTCCGTAATCGGCTTCTTAATGTGGCCTCATTTATTCTCAAAATCTTATGCAACAACTCCTAAAACAATTAAAAAGACAGTGCTTGCTTACCCAGTATTTGCCTTGTTTCTTATTCCACTTCTTTTAGTAGGTTTTGCTGCTAGGGGAGTAGTAGATTCAGGTCAATTAGATAGCCCAGACCAGATTTTACCGTTTTTAATTACAACTGTTTTAAACATGCCTGGTTGGCTTTATGGACTTGTAGGCGCAGGAGCACTAGCAGCAGCAATGTCAACTGCAGATGCAATTACGCATAGTGCATCTTTAGAAGTAACAGATGGAGTAATAAAGAATATTTGGAAAAAGCTTTCTGATACAAAAACATTGTTAATCATGCGCATTGGTGTTTTTGTAATTGGAGGAATCGCTTACTATATTACTGTATTTGGAGGTCAAGGATTAATTGCCCTTTTACTAGGTGCATACGGTTCAATTGTACAGTTTGCTCCGGGTGTGTATAGTGCTTTATATTGGAGACGTGTAACTACTAAAGGTGTAATTTCAGGATTAGTTGTTGGAACATTAGTGAATTATTACTTCCAACTCGTTGCAAGTACCACACCATTTGAAATCCATGCAGGAATTTTGGGATTAATAGCGAACGTTGTAATAATGATCGTAGTAAGCTACTTAACTAAAGCACCAAATGTAGCAGACGTCAGCAAATACGTTGATGCAAAATAATCTAATAAAAAAACAGTCGTCGGTTCCTTCCTAATGGAATGGGCCGACGACTGTTTTTTATAGTACCTAAGAAAGGTGATACTTATGAAGGCTGATTTAGTATTTATTAATGGTGAAGTCGTTACAGTTGATCACAGGAATAGGGTAGTTGAGGGAGTGGCAATAAAGGACAACCGTATTATCGCTGTTGGATCAAACACAGAAGTTCAGCAATTTAGTTCAACTGATACAGTGATTATTGATCTTGGAGGGAAATCATTACTTCCTGGCTTTATTGATGCACACTTACACCTCACTATATATGGGACAAACCTTTTAGGTGTGAGTTGTATAGAACCTCATATTCAATCCTTAGAGGATATATTTATTGATTTACGAAAAAAGGTACAGCAGACTCCTAAGGGACAATGGGTTCGTGCTTGGGGTTTTAATGAATTGAAATTGAAAGAAAATCGTTATCCAACTAAAGAAGAACTTGATGAAATTTCAACTGATCATCCAATTGTCATTATCCGAACATGTAATCATTCATCCATTGCTAATAGAAAAGCGTTAGAAATTGCGAATATTACACAAAACAGCAGCAATCCTGAAGGCGGTATTCTTGAACGAAATCAAGATGGAAGCCTTACGGGTAAGTTGATTGAAAATGCACATATGAATTTCTTTGAATATGCAAGTTATAATCAAGAAGAATTAAGAGCAGGGATGAAACTTGCGTCTGAAAAATTTATAGAAGCTGGTTTAACAAGCATTCATGATGCAGGGGCATATGGTGAAGGTTCAGAAACTCTACGTATCATGCAACAAGCTATAAACTCAAACGAAATTCAAGTACGAGTCTATGCCATTGTAGGCTCTTTGACGAATTCTCATGAATTTGTTCATAAAATGCTAGAAGCAGGTCCAATAACAGGACTAGGAGACGATCGTTTTAGAATTGGTCCTGCAAAAGTATTTGCGGATGGTAGTAGCGTTGGTCCAACAATAGCAACGCGTGAGCCATATTCACATACTTCCAATGACTACGGTATTATTTATTACAATCAAGATGAGTTAAATCGTATATTAGGTGACGCTCATAAAAAAGGATTTCAAATTACCGCCCATGCCCAAGGGGACCGAGCAGTTGAAATGCTTTTAGATTGTATTGAAAAAGCTTTAATAGAACATCCAAGGGAAAATCACCGCCACAGAATTGAGCATGGCGGGATTGCTCCGCTTGATTTACAAAAAAGAATTAAAGATTTAGGCGTTGTCATCGTGCCAAATCCAGTTTTTATGTATGTAAATGGAGACAAGTATCGTGAGTATTATGGTGACCGTGTAGATGTAATGTACCCTGCGCGAGATTATATTGATCAGGGAATCATTGCTGCATTTGGTTCTGATGCACCTATTACTTTCCTTAATCCATTACTAGGTATCCATGCTGCAGTTAACCGGAAATCGTTAACTGGGCAGTCAGTGGGAGCCAACCAATGTATCGGGATTCTGGAAGCCATTCGGGCATACACCTGGAACGGTGCATATGCGAGCTTTGAAGAAAATAGCAAGGGTAGCATTGAAGTTGGGAAATTAGCTGATTTTGTTGTCTTAAACGACAGCATTTTAAAGGTCGATAAAGAGAAAATTAAAGATGTTAAGGTAGAGTTAACCATGGTTGACGGTAAAGTTTTATACGATTCAAAAAATCTTATGAAGAGGTTTGAAAAGATGCGTACTTTAAATTTATGATTTAAGTATCATTTTAAAGAATAAGACAGCCTTTTATTTAAATTTAGTGATTTCCGTTACAGGCGGACGCTTTCCGCGGGCGAGCGACAAGCCTCCTCAGGCCAACAGTGTGTTGGTCACGAAGGCGTTGCCACACGACTGTGGCGTT
>NZ_ALJG01000212.1 GCF_000286315.1 Paenisporosarcina sp. TG20
CTACAATCATTCTCCTGTTTAAAAAAACCGTGATAACAATATAATTCTAAATATAAATATAAAAAGTCATCATATTTTTTAAAATGAAAGTACTCACACATAAATTAAAATGAATTACTAAACAAGAATATATTAATGAACAAACTTCACTTCCGCTGAAATTCAAGAGGGTGCTTGTCTGCTTTTAAGAAAGGAAATCACGCCTTTACATGTATATGTTTAGCTTAACGTAAGTTCTTCCGTGAAAATTCTATTTTAGCATGTTAGTCTTCATATACCAAAAATACCATGAGTACAGGGTTCTTGGTACTTTATAGTCATATACTTTCTTATCTCCTAAAAAACGTTTCTCTTAATTGGGAAACGTTTTTTTCAAGTTTAAAAGATAAATTTTTAATGACAATTTCAGAAAAATTATAATGGTCTCTTCCTATTTATAAATAAAAACTAATTAGGTAAACAATTCTATTTGTTCTAGTGACTATCCCATGCATTCACGTATTATCTACGCTATAATTACTTTATGATTTAGAAAATGTCATTTTTCGAAAAAGGAGAATTAATTTGCCCTTTGTTTATTTTATTTTCTTACCAATGCTTGTTGCACTTGTGATTCCCTTTTTATTCAAAAAAGTTCGTGGCATACACACAGGCTGGTTTGTCCTTGTCGTGCCAGTTGCCTTATTTGGCATTTACACAACCTTACTACCAATGGTCCAGGATGGTGAGTCAAATACCTCATCATTTGATTGGATTCCTTCGCTTGGTATTTCCTTTATCTCGTACATAGACGGATTGAGTTTATTATTCTCCCTTCTTATTACAGGAATTGGGGCACTTGTTGTGCTTTACTCCATTTTCTATTTAGATAGAACACGTGAGCAATTGGGCAACTTTTATGTGTATTTATTACTGTTTATGGCAGCGATGCTCGGAGTGGTACAATCTGACCATTTGATAAGTTTATATTTCTTTTGGGAGCTAACTTCAATATCTTCCTTCTTATTAATTGGTTATTGGTATAAGCGCGATCGTTCACGTTTTGGTGCTCTAAAATCGATGATCATTACGGTCTTTGGTGGATTGTCGATGCTTGGTGGTTTTGTAATGCTATCTATAATGGGTGATACGTATTCAATTAGGGAATTAATTGCCCAAGCACCTGATTTATCTAACCATTCATGGTTTATTTGGTCGCTAGTACTAGTATTACTCGGAGCATTTACAAAATCGGCGCAGTTCCCGTTCTATATCTGGTTACCAGACGCCATGGAGGCTCCAACACCTGTTAGTGCTTACTTACACTCAGCAACTATGGTTAAAGCAGGCTTGTATTTAGTAGCTCGTTTTACACCTATCTACGCGAGTTCAGAAGTATGGATATGGCTAGTAACAGGAGTCGGTTTAATTACTCTTTTCTGGGGTTCATTCTTTGCATTAAAACAAACAGATTTAAAAGCCATATTAGCTTTCTCAACCGTAAGTCAGTTAGGTTTGATCATGTCTCTTTTAGGAGCAGGCGCTATTTCATTCCATTCAGGGATTGAAGATAACACCATTTTTAAATATGCTGCCTTTGCAGCCATTTTCCATTTAGTCAACCATGCAACGTTTAAAGGGAGTCTCTTCATGATTGCTGGGATTATCGACCATGAAACCGGCACTAGAGATATTCGAAAACTTGGTGGATTAATGAGCTTGATGCCAATCAGTTTTACAATCGCGATGATTGGTAGTTTTTCAATGGCGGGTTTACCTCTATTTAATGGATTCTTGAGTAAAGAAATGTTCTTAACCGGAATGCTGTCAATTCTAGAATTTGATCTGTTTGCTTTTGGTACATGGGGAATATTGTTTCCTGTTATCGCATGGATTGCTAGTGTATTCACTTTCGTTTATAGTTTTTACTTTGTATTCCGTACCTTTACAGGAAAATATAAACCCGAGTTATTGCCAAAGAAAGCTCATGAAGCCCCGATTGGGATGCTCATTTCACCTGCTATTTTAGGAACACTTGTTATTGCAATATTTTTCATCCCAAATCTAATTGGGGATGCTTTAGTTAAACCTGCTGTTATGGCCATTCAACCTTATCTGTATACATCTCCTACTGATATAAAAATTAACATAGCAGCGTGGCATGGTTTTTTAGAGCCTGAATTATGGATGACTGTAGGGATCATCGTTGCTGGTTGTTTATTATATTGGACTTTGACAAAGTGGCAGCCAATTTATAGTAAATTCCCAAATTGGTTATCACTAAATAGACTTTACGACAGTTTAATGTATATAAGTGAAGTGGAGACAAATCGTCTTTCTAGATTTTACATGACAGGTTATATGCGTTCGTATTTAGTTTATATGTTTACAGGGATTGTTCTTTTGACCATAAGTACTGTATTTATAAAGGATGCATTTAATATTAGCTTTGCTAGACTTGCACCAATCCGTTTTTACGAACTAATTATTGTTCTTGTGTTGATAGCATGTACAATGACCATATTATTAGCTAAGTCACGTTTAACTTCGATTATTGCTTTAGGTGCTGTTGGTTATACAGTTGCTTTATTCTTTGTAATCTTTAACGCTCCTGATTTAGCGCTCACTCAACTAGTTATCGAAACTGTTTCAGTTGCGTTGTTTTTACTTGCCTTTTATCATTTACCGAAATTAAATCGACATGAAAATCGCATAAAGTTTCGTCTAGGCAATGCATTAGTTGCTATTGGAGTAGGCGTAACCGTTACTATTGTTGCGCTTTCTGCCCATTCACAAAAGCTCATGCCGTCTATTTCGTCTTATTATGAAGAAACAGTCTATACAAAGGCTGGTGGTGGAAACATCGTTAACGTTATCTTAGTTGATTATCGTGGTTTCGATACTTTGTTTGAAATCGCAGTGCTCGCTATCGCATCTCTTGGGATTATTAGCATGATAAAATTGCGATTAACAAAAAAGAAAGAGGTGAATCGAATTGAAAACGAATGATGTCATTTTACAAACGGCAACCAAAATCATTTTCTTCATCATTTTTCTTTTCTCGATTCACATTTTCTTTGCAGGGCACTATACTCCAGGTGGAGGTTTCGTTGGTGGGTTATTGACTGCGAGTGGTATCGTATTATTATTACTTGCTTTCGATTTAAAAACAGTTATGACTAGCCTGCCAATTAATTATACGGTAATGACGGCAATTGGATTGTTGCTAGCATTAGCAACCGCTGCTGGTTCTATTGTTTTTAATGTCCCGTTCTTCACCCATGCTTTTGATTACTTTGAACTACCTTTATTAGGTAAACAGTCTTTACATACTGCAATGCTGTTTGATACAGGCGTATATTTAGTTGTCGTAGGTGTGACGATGACCATTATTCAAACGATAGGAGCTGATGATTAATGGAAATTGTAATGTGTTTTGTTATTGGATTTCTATTTATGGCTGCTGTCTATCTAATGCTATCCAAAAGCTTACTTCGTATTATTATAGGTACTGGAATTTTAAGTCATGGCGCACATTTACTATTGTTAACCATGGGGGGACTTAGGGGATCCGCACCTCCAGTCGTTTCACCAGGAGTAACAAATTATGCAGATCCCTTACCCCAAGCCCTTATTTTAACTGCTATTGTTATTAGCTTTGGTGTAACAGCATTTTTCTTAGTGCTAGCTTATCGCTCTTATCAAGAGCTTGAAACTGATAATATGAATTTAATGAGAGGAAGTGAAGATTATGATTAATTTACTTTTGTTTCCAATCTTACTTCCTTTCTTCTTCGCGATTATTCTAATGTTTTTTCCGAAGAAACGTTTTACTCAACGAATAATCACTATAGTAGGGTTGCTATCCACACTAATTGCAGCAACCATATTACTCATTACAGTTAAAACAAATGGCATTCAAGCAATTACACTTGGTAGTTGGCCCGCTCCATTCGGTATATCAATGGTGTCAGATATGCTATCCGTTTTACTTGTACTTTCATCCACATTAATTACGCTTATAGTAGTGTGGTATAGCTTTACATCCATAGGAAAAGCTCGTGAGGAAAACTTCTACTATCCAGGTGTTTTATTCATGTTAACAGGTGTAAATGGAGCATTTACAACTGGAGACATTTTCAACATGTTTGTATTCTTTGAAGTATTGCTCATGGCATCTTACTTGCTAATTGTTTTAGGTGGTGAGAAAGTCCAATTAAGAGAATCCATTAAATACATTTTGGTAAATATTATTTCTTCCGCCCTATTTGTTGTAACAGTTGCCTACTTATATTCGGTTGTTGGCACACTTAATATGGCAGATATTTCAGTCAAGATTTCACAATTAGGACAACCTGGTATTATTACGGTTATTGCGGTTCTATTTTTAATTGTATTTGGTTTAAAAGGAGCTATTTTCCCACTTTACTTTTGGTTACCAAGTACGTATGCTGCTCCGCCTATTCCGGTACTCGCGTTATTCGGCGCATTACTAACGAAAGTTGGCGTGTATGCCATCATGCGAACATATACTTTGTTTTTCACTTTAGATCAAAGTTTCACGCACGAATTGCTTATGATCATTTCCATTCTAACCATCATTGCTGGTTGTATTGGCGCATTAGCGTACTTCGATGTGAAGAAAATTATTATTTATAATATTATTATAGCTGTGGGAGTTATATTGTTTGGGGCTTCCCAAATGAATGAAGCATCGCTTATGGGTTCCATATTTTATTTAATTCACGACATTTTGATTAAAGGTGCACTGTTCTTATTAATTGGTGTGATTATAGCCATTACGGGCACATCAAATTTAAAAAAGATGGGTGGTTTAATTAAATACTATCCAATGCTCGGGTGGACCTATTTAGTTGCCGCATTTGGCTTAGCTGGAATTCCGCCCCTAAGTGGATTCGTTGGTAAGTTACTTATTATTCAAGGTGGCTTTGAAGCGGGCAATTTATGGGGCGGCATCGTTATACTAGCTTCTAGTTTAGTTGTATTACTTTCAGTCATGCGCATTTTCATCTATGCTTTTTGGGGCGAACCTGTTGAAATAACTCCACTAACGAAGCGTCACTATCGTGGATTATTTACTCCTGCAGTGATTTTAGTTGGTATTAGCGTATTATATGGTGCCGGTTCCGAGTGGCTTGTCCCTTATATGAGTGATGCGGCAGATGTAATGTTAAATCCTTCTCAATATATACAAGCTGTTTTAGGAGGTGCTTAACATGGCTTTTCAATTATTATTAAACTTTCTTATTGCTTTAATTTGGATGTTCTTAAGTATTTCTTTCGACGCTTCTACATTTATAGTAGGATTTTTGTTAGGTATGTTAATGATTTGGATAATGAAAGGTTTTCTCCCAGGACGATTCTATATGCACCGTGTGTGGGCAGCAATAAAATTGTTCATATTATTTTTAAAAGAATTAATTTTAGCTAATTTTCAAGTATTATATTTAATTGTCCAACCTTCAATGCCTATTAAACCAGCAATTTTCGCTCTTCCTACTGTATTAGAAAAGGATTGGGAAATCACACTATTATCAAATTTAATCTCGTTAACACCTGGTACTCTTGTTATTGACGTTTCTGAAGATTCGAAAACACTATATATCCATGCATTAAATTATGGTGATGCTGATGAAACGATTGATTCTATTAAAAATACTTTTGAGAAAGCCATTTTGGAGGTGAGTCGATCATGATGACTTTCTTTTGGGTTATGGCATTCTTGATCAGCCTATCTATGTTAGCCTTTATTTACAGGTTAATTATTGGGCCGTCTGTTCACGACCGAGTGGTTGCGCTTGATTCTTTAGGTGTTGCACTCATATGTATGATTGGTATTATTTCAATTTTGGCTGGAACAAACTTTTTCTTAGAAATTATATTGTTGCTTGCAATCTTAGCCTTTATTGGAACTGTTGCTTTCTCCAAGTTTTTAGAGAAAGGAGAGATCATACAACGTGATAACAATATTAGCTAATATATTAATTATTTTATCCACTCTATTTGGCGTCATTTTTCTACTAGTCACGGCAATAGGATTGATCCGTTTGCCTGACGTTTATTGTCGTACACATGCTGCGTCCAAAAGTGCTACTCTTGCAGTTATGTTTATCTTACTAGGTGTATTTCTTCACTTTTGGTTAATAGAAGGACATGTTAATACGCTCATCCTTCTTGGAATTGTTTTCTTGTTCATAACAGGACCTGTAGGAGGTCATGTCATAGGTCGATCTGCATATTTGACAGGTGTGAAACTTTGGAATAAAACCGTTAAAGATGAACTAGCAACTGATGTAGAAGAGAGAAAAAAACAACATGAACAACAATAAAACGCTATTGCTTTTCATTTAAAAATGAAAAGCAATAGCGTTTTTTATAAGTGGTTAGCCTTAGTATGGATAACCTCCATACGGATTTCGGTATGGATACGGGTTATATGGAGTATACGGGGTATAAGGTCGAACAGGGGCACCATATATAGCTGAACCTAATAAGCCTCCAGCTAAGCCACCTAAAAATGGGGCTCCAAATGCACCAAACCCACCAAATCCACCATAACCTCCATAACCTCCATAACCTCTACCATAACCTCTACCATAGCCTCTGCCATAGTATGGACGATAATACGGATTGACCATATGTCTCTCCTCCTCTCTTTCTTAACGTATGAAAAAAAGTAGGAATGACATATGCATATAGCCTATTCACATTTCCTAGTTCCAAAACCTAGTTGCAATTCGGACATATTTTATTTGCTATACTTCATTCATGGTTTCCTTTCAATGAAGTAGTAAAGATTAAGAATTCTTCTTACTATTTGTCTTCTCCCATTCGCTCAACAAGTGTTGCAAGGGAGCGAACCATTGCTCCTGTTCCACCTTTTGGTCCAAGATCATGCGAAGTACTCGCTGCAGAAGTGCCTGCGATGTCTAAATGAATCCAAGGTGTGTTATCAACAAATTCTCCTACGAAGCCACCACCGAAGATCATATGACCATCACGACCTGGTGAGTTGTTTAAGTCAGCTACATCACTTTTACGAAGTCGTTTTTTGTCATTTTCAGTTAACGGCAAACGCCATACAAATTCTCCTGTCTCAACAGATGCTTCTAAAAATGTTTCGAAAAATGCTTCATCATTTGTAAGTGCTCCTGTTTTATCCATACCTAGCGCAACAATCACGCCACCTGTTAATGTTGCAACATCCACAATATAATTAGCTCCGTTTTGTTTTGCATAAGTTACTGCATCAGCTAATACTAGTCTACCTTCCGCATCTGTGTTTAGTATTTCAATTGTCTTACCACTTAAAGATGTGATCACATCATCTGGTTTAAATGCATTTCCTGAAATCATGTTATCAGTAGCTGCGATAACGGCTATGACATTTTGATTTGGACGAGTCTCACCGATAATGCGCATTGCTCCAAGTACTGCTGCAGCACCACCCATATCGCCTTTCATGCCAACTAAGCCGTCTTTAGGCTTAATTGAATAGCCACCGGTGTCATACGTAACCCCTTTGCCAACTAAACCAACTACATCATTCCAATCATCACTTGCTCGGTATTTCATTACCATAAGTCTTGGTTCTTCTGTTGAACCTTGATTTACTGCTAATATTGCACCCATACCGAGTTCTTCCATTTCTTTTTTCCCTAATTCTTCATATTCAAAATCATATTCTTCAGCAAGTTCTTTTGCATACTCAGCCATTTTAGTCGCTGTTAAAACGTTTGAAGGCATATTAACTAATGTACGGGCTTCATTTACTGCTGCTGCATATACTTGTCCTAGTTCAAAATAAGCTAAGACTTCTTGCTCATCAGATTTTGTCAGTAATTCAATTTCGTCTAGATAGTAATCAACTTTATTTGATGATGTTTTATAATTGGGTACTTGATACAGACCCATTCCTATTCCTTCTGCCGCTAAATACGTCGTGTCTTCAATATCTATGTCGTCATTTGTAAATGACTCTAGCCAAATAGAGACTTTTGTTGTTTTTGAAGCAACTAGCTCTTTTCCAACTGTCCCGAATATATCGCGTAAGTCGTCTTGTGTTAAAGATTTGCGATCACCAAGGCCAACGAAGAAAATTCTTTGAAGTTGACCATCTTGAAGTGTTGGTAATTTTGTTAAAACCTTTCGATCAGTTGATACATCACCTGATTTTAACCATTTATTTAATGATGAACCATAAAAAGAAACAAACTCCGACCAATTCTCTGTGTTTTCAGGATGTTTAAATGTCCCTACAATTAATACTTCCGTTTGAATTTCATTGAAATTAACTTCATTTATTGCTGCTTTCACATAAACCCCTCCATTTTTAAATACAAGTTCTATTATATACGAAATTCCTTCGCTTTTCGAATTAATCAATAACCCTTAAGAGTTTTCAAGACATTTTGATATGTTATACTTAAGAAAGTATAAGCAGTACATGACAGACTTTTTTAACTACAAATTACGACAAGAAGGGTGGACACAGCCAAATGGACATTTTAACAAATATTCCACTCCTTGCTGCTTTATTTGGAATCTTATTTGCTCAATTCATAAAAATTCCTATTCTATATTTAGTGACACGTCAACTCGACTGGAAGCTGTTTACTTCAACTGGTGGGATGCCAAGCTCTCACTCAGCTGCCGTTACAGCACTTGCAACAGCAATTGCATTCGAAACTGGTCTTGGATCCCCTCTATTCGCAGTGTCGTTAATCTTTGCAATTATTGTCATGTTTGATGCAACTGGTGTCCGATTTCAAGCGGGGCAACAGGCTATCATAATTAACCAAATGCGCCATGATTTCCAAGTTTTTGTGAATCAATCAAAAGATTGGGGTCAGAAGAAAAATGAAGAGAAAATTAAAGAACTCAAAACACTTCTTGGGCATAAACCAATGGAAGTATTTGTTGGGGCATTAACCGGAATCGCCATTTCGATTATCATTTATTTATTTATAATTTAAAAAGCAGTGGAGCTGAAATACCAGCTCCACTGCTTTTTTATTAAAACATTTGATATCCATTTTTGCGTAACATTTTAATAACTATTCCCGCAATAATTGCACCTACTAAACCACTCGATAAAATTAAGATATCAGCAAAATGAAGTGATATTAGCTTATCACCAAGGGCTTGGAATGCCATTGCAGGCGCTGAGAAGTACTCAAAAAAGCCTACTTCATCAATGATTAAGATGACCACAATTGGATAGACAATTGCCATTAACCAAGTCATTCGAAGTAACATATTAATTAAAAAGCCAATTCCAAAAAACATTACTAAAAATAATAATACTGATATCATCACTGTTACTAGCGTAAAATTCCCGTCCATTGAATTGTTCCCTCCATGCTTCCTTTTAACAGTTTACATGATTGGTAACTCCCTTTCAATAAACGTAGACTTAGTTCACGATACTGTAATAATTAGGGGAATTAAATCAACTTTAAAGTTGTTTCAAATGGAGAGTAGTTCAGATGTTAAACAGTTTTAAATGTGAATAATACAGAGTGAATAGTATCGATATTTATGTGAAATCAAAAGTATGATATTTCGTAAGTTTTAATCCATAAGGAATCTATTTTTTACCTGAGCCATCACAACAAGCACATGTTTCAGATCCTCCAAGACGTAATTGAAAATATCCGTTCCCTTTGCAATATGGGCATTGATTGGCTTGTTCATTTTTCTTGTGAATTGTCATTCTATTCAACTCCTTATCGTTCTTAATATTCAGATAATATATCATATAAAAAGAATATTGTAAATAATAAAATTTTATAATAATATACATACCGACATTTTTCTCTTACTTGCAAGGAAAAAAGTTAAGTGGACAGAAATTAAGAGGAATTAGTTAGTTGCCAGCTAAACAGAAAGTTGACCCATTTGAACAGAAAATTACTCAATCACACGAAAAGTTGAACCATTTGAACTGAACCAATTAGAAAAACCAGGCAAAGTACGCCCGATCCTTAAAGAAAGCACACAGTAACCACTTTGGTTTATGGTATGATTTCCGTTACAGGCGGACGCTTTCCGCGGGCGGTCCAGTGAGCCTCCTCGTCGCAAG
>NZ_ALJG01000213.1 GCF_000286315.1 Paenisporosarcina sp. TG20
TTTCTGCATCGCTACGCTAGCTTAGAAACATGAAAGTACGTTGTAACGGAAATCACTAGATCTAAATAGAAGGCTGTCTTATTCTTCAGGTTATAGTGCAGTAGTGATCCTTTCAACTGATCATATTTTATGCTTTCTTAAAGGACCGGGCGTACGTTGCCCGGTTTTTCTTGTTATACTAATAGATGAATAACAATTATGGATTTTTTATAAATTTAGACATCACCTTTAACCAACGATAGGCAAAAGAAATGTAGAACTACGATAGGTGGGATCCCATGGAGTATTTAGAATGGCGTCATGTTTTCAAACTTGATCCTGCAAAGGAAATTTCAGACGAAGCACTAAAGCGAGTATGTGAATCTGGAACAGATGCCATTCTAGTTGGCGGAACAGATGGCATCACCTTAGACTTAGTGTTGGACTTATTAGTGAGAGTTAGACGATATAAAGTACCTGTTGCTCTAGAGATTTCATCAATAGAATGTGTTTCTCCTGGATTCGACTTTTATTTCATTCCTTCTGTGCTAAACAGTACACAAACTACGTGGGTTAAAGACTTACAAATAGAAGCGATCAAAGAATTTGGGGATTTCTTGAATTGGGATGAACTCGTACCTGAAGGTTATTGTATTTTAAATCCCGATTGTAAAGTTGCTCATTTAACAGAAGCTAAAACCTCTTTATCAGAGGAAGATGTGATAGCACATGCACGGTTAGCTGAATATATTTTTAAATTGCCGATTTTTTATGTAGAATATAGCGGTGTCTATGGCAATCCTAACATGGTACGGGCCGCAAAAAATGTCTTAACAAATACTCGATTGTTTTATGGTGGAGGAATAACTTCTGTGGATCAAGCAACTGAAATGGCTAAGATTGCAGACACCATTATCGTGGGCAATCATATCTATAATAATTTGCATGAGGCATTAGAAACAGTTAGTGCGGTAAAAAGGATCTCACTTTGACAATTAATTCAATCAGTTTATAATTAAAGAACTAGTGTTCGTAAAAGGGATGGTGCATCATGGAAGTAATAGTAAAGAATTTGTTAAAAGGGATGAATCCCGAACAAGAAAAAGCCGTAAAGGCAACTGAAGGACCACTTCTCATCATGGCGGGAGCGGGTTCTGGGAAAACGCGTGTGTTAACACATAGAATTGCTTATTTAGTTGTGGAAAAAGAAGTCTATCCATCTAAAATATTAGCCATAACTTTTACCAATAAAGCTGCAAAAGAAATGCGTAATCGAGTGGATGGATTACTAGGTAATGGTACAGGACAGCGCATGTGGGTTTCGACATTCCACTCGATGTGTGTACGTATTTTACGACGTGACATTGATAGAATTGGCTATTCAAAAAACTTTTCTATTTTAGATACAGCAGATCAATTAACGGTGATAAAACGTATATTTAAAGAACAAAATATCGACCCCAAACAATATAACCCTCGTGCAATGTTAAACGCAATTAGCTCAGCCAAGAATGAGTGCATTGATGCCCAAACATTTGCAGGTCAAGTAAATAATTTTAATCCGTTTGAAAAGCTGGCAGCAGAAGTTTACACAGCCTATGACAAACGTCTCCGTAAAAACCAATCACTGGATTTTGATGATTTAATTATGACAACATTAACTCTTTTTAAACGTGTGCCGGATGTTTTGGAGTACTATCAGAACAAATTTCATTATATTCATGTCGATGAATATCAAGATACGAATAAAGCCCAATATGAAGTTGTTCAGATGTTAGCGAAGAAATTTAATAACTTATGTGTAGTTGGTGACTCTGATCAATCGATTTATCGCTGGCGTGGAGCAGACATTCAAAACATCATGTCCTTTGAAAAGGATTATCCAAGTGCAAAAGTCATTATGCTCGAGCAAAATTATCGCTCAACAAAACACATCTTAAAAGCAGCGAACGACGTCATACAAAATAACACAGGGCGTTATCCAAAAGAATTACGAACTGAAAATGTTCCAGGCGAACATATAAATGTTTATAAAGCACGAGACGAACAACAAGAATCACAATTTGTCGTTAAAACGATTCAAGAATTAATGCAAAAAGATGATCGTCGTTTAGATGATTTCGCTGTCTTATATCGCACGAATGCCCAGTCTCGTGTTATGGAGGAAGTCTTGGTTAAATCCAATATTAATTACACGATTGTCGGGGGCACAAAGTTCTATGATCGCAAAGAGATTAAAGACTTACTATCTTACCTGCGTTTAATTGCCAATAATGAAGATGACTTATCGCTATCACGCATTATCAATGAACCAAAAAGAAATATTGGAGCAACTTCTTTTGAACGAATGGCGACGTTTGCGCTCGAACAAGATCGATCAATTTTTAATGCACTCCAAGAAGTAGACTTTATGGGTTTGCCACCAAGAGCTGCAAACGAAGCTGCAAAATTTCATCAAATGATGGAAGGATTCACTCAAATGCAGGAGTTTTTATCAGTCACTGAACTTGTGGAGCAAGTGTTAGACAAGACTGGTTATCGCAACATGCTCCGCAATGAAAAGACCATTGAATCCGAAAGTCGATTAGAAAACATAGAAGAGTTTTTATCTGTTACAAAAGCATTTGAAGAACGTAGCGACGATAAAACACTCGTTTCATTCTTAACTGATTTAGCATTAATATCAGACTTAGATAAGTTAGATAATGATGAAGATATATCTAAAGGGAAAGTGGTACTCATGACGATGCACGCTGCAAAGGGACTCGAGTTTCCAGTAGTGTTCATTATCGGGGTAGAGGAGAATGTCTTTCCACATTCGCGTTCTATCGGTGACAACGACGAAATGGAAGAAGAACGTCGTCTTATGTATGTAGGAATTACACGTGCTGAGGAGCGCTTGTATGTGACATGTGCTCAAACTCGTACGTTATTCGGTCGAACTGGTTTCAACAATCCTTCGCGCTTTATTTCAGAGATTTCTGATGACATTTTAGAACATGTCACGTTGAAGCAAACAGCTTCGACAGGAAGAAGTAAGACCACTAGCCGTGTAGTTTCAAGTACAACTCGTCCGGCTGTTGAACGGCCTGCATATAAAACCTCAGGCGGGGATAAACTTGGATGGACAACAGGTGACAAAGCTGTTCATAAAAAATGGGGCGAAGGAATGGTTGTTAGTGTTCGTGGCGAAGGGGAAAACATGGAAATAGATATTGCATTCCCAAGTCCAGTAGGCATTAAACGATTACTTGCTAAGTTTGCACCAGTAGAAAAAGCTTAATAATAGGAAGTTTTAAAAGTAGCCAGTAATTCATCCGAATTCCTTTGATATGCTCCTTTTTTAACTGATTTAATAGAACGAGCGGAGGAAAGGTTTAATGGATAAAGTACAATTAGAAGAACGTGTAAAAGAACTCAATAAACTGTTACACGAAACAGGCTATGCGTATTATGTAAAAGACCAACCGCTTGTGCCAGATGCGGTTTACGACCAATATTTAAACGAACTTATTGCCATCGAAAGTGAATTTCCTAACTTAATTTATCCTGATTCCCCAACTCAACGGGTCGGAGGAATGATTCTTCAAGGATTCTATAAAGTACCACACACATATCCCATGCTCAGTTTAGCCAATGCCTTTGGACGAGACGATTTAGACGATTTTGACCGTCGCATTCGAGCAGCTATTGGCGATGACTTTTCCTATGTATGTGAGTTAAAGATTGATGGCTTGGCTATTTCACTTAGTTATGAAAACGGGGTCTTTGTTCGTGGCGCTACTCGTGGGGATGGTCGTGTAGGAGAGGACATTACGGAGAATTTAAAAACAATTCGTTCGATTCCTTTGCGGTTAAAAGAACCTATAACCCTTGAGGTACGAGGTGAAGCCTACATGCCGAAGAAATCATTTATCGCATTAAATGAATTTCGAGTAGAAAATGAAGAAGAAAAGTTTGCAAATCCACGCAATGCAGCAGCCGGTTCATTGCGCCAATTAGATCCTAAAATCGCAGCAAGTCGTAATCTAGCTATTTTTGTCTATGCAATTGGTGGAGATGGTGAAGCTTATCAACTAGATAGTCACGCACAGGCACTCGATTATTTAGACCAATTAGGCTTTAATACAAATCCTGAAAGACAAACTTGTCACTCCATTGACGAAGTACAACAATATATTGAAAAATGGACAGACAAACGCTTGGATTTACCGTATGAAATCGACGGTATTGTCGTTAAAGTTAATCGTTATGTTCACCAACAAGACCTTGGGTTTACTGCAAAAAGTCCACGATGGGCAACGGCGTACAAATTCCCGGCTGAAGAAGTTGTAACGACATTACTCAACATTGAATTAACAGTAGGACGAACGGGTACGTTAACACCTACAGCTATACTTGAACCGGTACAAGTGGCTGGTTCTATAGTAGGTAGAGCTTCCTTACATAATGAAGATTTAATTCGAGAAAAGGACATTCGAATTGGGGATACCGTCATCATTCGAAAAGCTGGCGACATTATACCTGAAGTTGTAGCTGTTGTTCTAGCTGAACGTAAAGAGGACCTGCCTGCCTTTAAAATGCCCACTCATTGTCCTGCTTGTGACAGTGAACTAGTTCGAATTGAAGATGAAGTCGCGCTGCGTTGTGTCAATCCACAATGTCCTGCTCAAATTACTGAAGGGTTAATTCATTTTGTATCTAGAAATGCCATGAATGTTGATGGTCTTGGAGAAAAGGTGATCGAGCAATTATTCCGGGAAGGTCTCATTCATGACGTGGCAGATCTGTTTACCTTAACGAAGGATCAATTATTAGAACTAGAGCGCATGGGTGATAAATCAGCCTCCAATCTAATCGCTGCAATTGAAGTATCAAAACAAAATTCAATGGAGCGTTTGTTGTTTGGGTTGGGGATACGCCATGTTGGCGAGAAGGGCGCTAAAATTTTATCTGAAGAATTTGGAGATATGAAATCACTTGCGCAAGCAACGGTAGATCAGCTTACAGTTATTCATGAAATAGGAGATAAAATGGCGGATTCAGTTGTCCGATATTTTGACAATGAAGAAGTACAAAAATTAATCCAGAGACTTGACACTCTAGGTGTTAACCTGTCATATACAGGGAAAAGAGTTGATCTTACCAATTTAGATCATGTCTTGACTGGAAAAACCATTGTATTAACTGGCAAATTAGAAAAATTGACACGACAAGAAGCAAAAGAGAAAATAGAACAAGTAGGCGGAACCGTCTCTGGAAGTGTCAGTAAAAAAACAGATGTCGTTGTTGCGGGTGAAGATGCAGGTTCGAAACTCGATAAAGCCCGTACTTTAGGCATTCCAGTATGGGATGAAAACCGTCTAATAGAAGAACTAAACTAGTGAAGGAGTCCTTCCTATAATGAAACGAATAAGCTGGATTCCAGCCGTAATTTCTTTAGTATTATTGGCAGGGTGTGTGCCAAAGTTAAATGAAGAAACAGAAGAAGTTGTCAATGAAAAAAATGAAGAAGCGACAATTATTATTCCAAACATGCAAATTTCAGACCAATATTACCGTACACTTTTACCATATAAAAAAAGTGTAAGTCGTGGTTTAGTAGTCGCTAGGATCTACTCAAGTTATGATATAAAAGAAGTTGAAGGTGGTTTGTTGCGTTTATCTCAGCGAACATTTTCACCAGATGATTATTTCTTTCAAGAAGGTCAAATACTAGATACTGATACTCTAAATGAATGGTTAAGTAGAAATAAAGATGAAGAGGAGGATAAAGGGTTAAACCCTCTTCTGCCTGGAGGGGAGGTCACAGCTGAGTCAGCTAAGACAGCTCCAATTTATTTGGCGCATATTATAGAACAGAATTTTTTAGTGAAAACTGATGAAAACAAATTACGGCTGAGTGGTATTTCCATTGGACTAGCTATGAATTCTATATACTATTATAGTCTAGGTGATTATGGTCCGTATGAACAACAAATTGAACAAACTGCAATTGCGGAGAACGGGAAAAAAATGGCAAATGAAATCGTAAAACGTATTCGGGGAATGGAAGGTCTAGAAGATATCCCTATTACGATAGGTTTGTTTAAACAAGAAAGCCGTAACTCTATTGTTCCTGGTACCTATTTTGCTTACAGTACTGCGCCTAAAGGAAAAGCAGGATTAGCGGACTGGACCAGTATAAATGAAGAATATGTACTGTTTCCTCAACCAAGATCTAATGAGAAATATCGTGATGTTAATCAGTCATTTGAAAATTTCAAACAAGACATTGAAGAATATTTCCCCAATTATACAAGTGTGATTGGTACCGGGTTCTATCAAGATGATGAGATTAGAAGCATGACGATTGACATTCCTATTCAATTTTACGGTGCTGCTGAACTCATTGGATTTACACAATATATGACGGGGATAGTAATGGAACATTTTCCACCTTCTATTAATATTGAAGTGAGTGTCACGTCCGTTAATGGACCTGAAGCACTTGTAATTAAAGAAGCAGGTAAATCTGAACCTACTGTACACATATACAACTAGTTCCATCCATAGGAACGGAACGATGCTGTTCCTATTAATAATAATTGAAAAATGATAAGATAGATCGTATCATTGCGAATTCGGAGGTGTAGAAAATGGCGAATATAACAAAAGAAGAAGTAAAACATGTAGCCCATTTAGCACGTCTTGCTATTACAGATGAAGAGTCTGAAAAGTTTGCAAGTCAACTTGAGGCAATAACAAATTTTGCTGAGCAGTTAAATGAACTAGATACAACGAATGTTGTACCTACTACCCATGTTTTACCATTAACAAATGTCATGCGTGAAGACAAGGCAGTTCCAGGGCTTGACCGTGATAAAATGATGAAAAATGTACGTGAACAAGAAGCGGGACAAGTGAAAGTACCATCAATCTTAGACTGACTTTAACGTAAGGAGCGTCTCCCAATGACATTATTCAAGCACTCTGCTAGTGAACTTCAAAAATTGATACATAACAAAGAATTGACAATTGCTGATTTGACTGCTGAATCATTTAAACGTATTGATTTATTAGATGACGATGTAAAAGCTTTTTTGGCTTTAAACAAAGAACAAGCAACTATACAAGCACAAGAAATGGACCTTGTAGCTGTTTCTGAGCGTGGACCTTTATTTGGTTTACCGATTGGCGTAAAAGACAATATCGTTACAGAAGGTTTAGAAACAACAAGTGGATCTAAAATCTTGCAAGGATTTAATCCAATTTATGACGCAACTGTTGTTCGTAAACTACGCGAAGCTGGCATGATTACTATTGGTAAATTGAACATGGATGAATTCGCAATGGGTTCCTCAACTGAAAACTCGGCTTATCAAATTACGCATAACCCTTGGGATTTAGAAAGAGTTCCAGGTGGTTCATCAGGTGGTTCTGCTGCCTCAGTTGCTGCAGGACAAGTCCCGTTTGCACTAGGGTCAGATACAGGCGGTTCTATTCGTCAACCTGCCGCTTTTTGTGGTGTTGTTGGAATGAAACCAACTTATGGACGTGTATCTCGTTTTGGTTTAGTGGCGTTCGCCTCATCTCTTGACCAAATTGGGCCAATTACACGCAATGTTAGAGACAATGCTCTTTTACTTGAAGCGATTTCAGGTGTTGACGAAAATGATACTACATCTGCGAATGTAGATGTACCAAGCTTTGTAGAGTCATTGACTGGCGATATCAAAGGTCTGCGAATCGCTGTTCCTAAAGAATATTTAGGGGATGGCATTGGAGAAGATGCAAAACTAGCGGTGTTAGAAGCGTTAAAAGTGTTAGAATCACTTGGCGCAACATGGGAAGAGGTTTCTCTTCCTCACTCTAAATATGGGATAGCAGCTTATTACTTGCTTGCTTCATCTGAAGCATCTTCCAACTTGGCTCGTTTTGATGGAATTCGTTATGGTTTCCGTGCAGAAAATGTTAATTCGTTAATTGATTTATATAAAGAAACACGTGCTCAAGGCTTTGGAGATGAAGTGAAACGTCGTATCATGCTTGGAACATTCGCACTTAGCGCAGGTTCTTATGATGCATACTACAAAAAGGCACAACAAACTCGTACATTGATTAAACAAGACTTTGATCAAGTGTTTGAAAATTATGATGTCATCATTGGACCAACAACGCCAACGCCAGCATTTAAAGTAGGCGAAAAGAATTCAGATCCATTAACGATGTATGCAAATGACCTTTTAACAATCCCTGTAAACTTAGCAGGTGTTCCAGGAATTTCGATTCCATGTGGTTACTCTGAAGGTTTACCTCTAGGTCTACAAATAATTGGAAAGCACTTTGACGAGGCAACGATTTATCGTGTGGCACATGCTTACGAGCAAGCAACCATCTTCCATAAACAAACTCCTCAAATTTGGGAGGGAGAAAAATCATGAACTTTGAAACAATTATTGGTTTAGAAATTCACGTAGAATTGAAAACAGATTCCAAAATGTTTTCACCAGCACCTAACCATTTCGGTTCCGAACCAAATACCAACACACATGTAATTGATCTTGGCTATCCAGGAGTATTACCTGTCGTCAATAAACGTGCAATCGATTTTGGTATGAAAGCCGCAATGGCATTAAACTGTGAAATCGCAACACGCTCGAAATTTGATCGTAAAAATTATTTCTATCCAGATAATCCAAAAGCATATCAAATTTCTCAATTTGATCAACCAATCGGTGAAAATGGTTGGGTTGAGATTGAAGTCGATGGTTATAAAAAACGTATCGGAATTACTCGCTTGCATTTAGAAGAAGATGCAGGGAAATTGTCACATACGGATAAAGGCTATTCGCTAGTCGACTATAATCGTCAAGGTACACCATTAATTGAAATCGTGTCAGAACCTGATATTCGCACACCTGCAGAAGCGTATGCCTACTTGGAAAAAGTAAAATCAATTATCCAATATACGGGTGTTTCGGATTGTAAAATGGAAGAAGGTTCACTACGTTGTGATGCCAATATTTCACTACGTCCTTATGGGCAAGAACAATTCGGTACAAAAGCAGAATTGAAAAACTTGAACTCTTTTAGCTATGTACGTCGTGGCTTAGAACATGAAGAAGTGCGTCAAGCGCAAGTCTTGCTGTCAGGCGGGGAAATCTTACAAGAAACTCGTCGCTTTGACGATGCGACAGGCAAGACACTGTTAATGCGTGTAAAAGAAGGGTCAGATGATTACCGTTACTTCCCAGAACCAGATTTGGTTGATTTAGTGATTGACCAAGCATGGATGGATCGTATCCGTGCAAGCATACCTGAACTTCCTGATGCTCGTAAAATACGATACGTTGAAGAATTAGGCTTGCCATCGTATGATGCAATGGTCTTAACTTTAACGAAAGAAATGTCTGATTTCTTCGAAGAAACGATCGCCTTAGGTGCTGATACGAAGCTTGCATCTAACTGGATGATGGGCGAAGTATCTGCATACTTAAATGTCGATCAAAAAGAGTTGCATGATACGAAGCTAACGCCTGTAGGATTAGCAGGAATCATCAATTTGATTAGCGATGGAACAATTTCATCGAAAATCGCGAAAAAAGTATTCAAAGAGCTTGCGGATAATGGTGGAACTGCAGAACAAGTCGTTAAAGATAAAGGGTTAGTTCAGATTTCAGATGAAGGTGCACTTCGTGACATCGTTACAAAAACACTGGATGCGAATGCGCAATCAATTGAAGACTTCAAAAACGGCAAAGACCGTGCAATCGGCTTCTTAGTTGGTCAAATCATGAAAGCCACAAAAGGCCAAGCGAATCCACCGCTTGTCAATAAAATCTTGCAAGAAGAAATTTTGAAACGATAAATAAAAGAAGGGCTGTCCCAAAAAGTCATAGAAAATGACTTTTAAGGGCAGCCCTCTTTTTATGACGTTGGCGATTTTAGCTACAACGTACTTTCATGTTTCGAAGCCTTTGGTCCTAATCGTTGCGACGAAGCTTGCGTAGTGATGCAGGAACAGATGTTTTCTGCTATCTTTCACTACAATCTATTAAGTGTTATAAAATCAACGGGTATATAAGAGTCAATTTCATAATAAAATCCGAACAAAGTTGATTTTCGCTCCATGCGGACGCTTTCCGTGGGGCATGGCCTCAATCTCCTCGTCACTC
>NZ_ALJG01000214.1 GCF_000286315.1 Paenisporosarcina sp. TG20
AATGCTTACCTATTACTAACGGTTAGTTGAATAATTTTTTTGGAATTTTCAAGTAACAATCAACTAAGATTAGGGGCGGGTTAATAATGGGGCGTTTTTTTATTATTATAACAGCACTATTACTTTTTGTTATTGCAGGATGTCAATCCAATAATATCGAAGAAGTTGTAAACAAACACAATGATATTCAAAATATAGAAGGTTTAAATACATTTGTTGAAAAAGTAAAAAATTAAAATGAATACGATATAAACTACATTCAATACGGGGAAGAGGGACAACGTGGAGTAAGAACTTTAACGTATGATGGAGAACAAATAAATGTTTCTCATAGTGTCGATGGAAAATTTGTTGAGGAATATAAATGTAAAGATATAATTGTTGAAACAAGCATAGATGTTGAAAAATATATCCTTAGCCAATGTACAGGTAATTTAAATGGCGATTTTGAGCTATTATCAGTTTCGAATAAAGAATAGTAATTCAATTAACGGGTTGCTTAAGTTGAATAAGCAGAGATGGAATTTAGGTTTACTTTATTAAAACTTGAACCAGAAGGACACTGAGAAATTAATCAGTGTTTTTTTTATATTAATTTCTATCAGAAAATCACAAAAAAGCGATGCTAATATCATTTCGTTTTAAATCGCTGTTTGGACTCGATTTTGTATTTTGCATCTCTGAAGAGAACCCCTTAATAAAGTCCTACTCTTTTTTTATCATTGAATAGAAAGGATGACATGGGATTACAGGGAGGAAACAGTGAACTATCTAATCATTTTAGCTTTTGTTGCCAGTATCATGATCCTATAGATATGTTATTTATTGCACTAATTTCATTACTGATCATTATAAAATTGATCTATTGGCGTTAAAAATAGATTATAAATATTTGACAAAAACGATATTTTGATGAGATGTTGTTTTTATATACTCTTTTCTTATAACTCTTGTACTTTCTGGAAAAATACTCATTCCGTTAAGGGAAATTCCTTATTATGAACAAATGCTTTAGTTTGAATGTTGTTGGTCTTGTTTCATTTTAAGTAATGTATGTGCTGTTCCCCATTCATGCATGGCTACCAAAATAGGTTCTAAACTCTTTCCATATTCTGTGATCGAATACTCAACCTTTGGCGGTACTACAGGATACACTTTACGTGTGATAATGTACTCTTGCTCTAAATCGCGCAGTTGGTTTGTTAGCATTTTCTGTGTGATTCCAGGAATGCTTCGTTTTAAATCGCTGAATCTTTTCGTCCCATCCTTCAATAGTGTTAATAATATAATTGGTTTCCACTTACCCACTAATATACCAAGAGCATCTTCCACTTTGCATAATTCCGGTTGTATTTTCATGTTATTTTCCCTCCATAGTATACTTTTATATACTATACCACTTTGAAGTGTGTACTTATAATATATATCCTCGAAGATTATACTAAGATAATAAGGCAGTAAAGTAAGCAATAATGAAATAGTTAACAAATACGTAAGGATGGAAAGGTTGATACTAATGGAAAAATATCGCATAGATCAAAGTAAAGGACTAGAATTCGGGCTATATACACTGGGTGATCATATCGGAGATCCATTTACAGGAGAACGCATATCTGCTGAGCAGCGGATTCATGAAATTATAGATTTGGCTAAGCTAGCGGAGCAAGCAGGTATTGACTTTTTCAGTGTAGGTGAAAGTCATCAGGAGTATTTTGCAACGCAAGCGCATTCAGTTGTGTTGGCAGCCATTGCTCAGGCAACCAGTAAAATAAAAATTGCCAGCTCCTCGACGATTATTAGCACATCTGATCCGGTTCGTGTGTTTGAGGATTTTGCGACAATCGATTTAATTTCTAAAGGACGTGCAGAGATCATTGCAGGCCGTGCTTCACGAATCGGACTTTTTGATTTATTGGGTTATGACGTCCGTGATTATGAAGAATTGTATGAAGAAAAGTTTGAGTTGTTATTAAAGATTAGTAAAGAAGAAGTTGTCAATTGGAAAGGGAAGTTCCGTGCTCCATTGAACAATGCAAGGGTCATCCCACGTCCGCAAAACGGCTCCATGCCGATTTGGCGAGCTGTTGGAGGACATGCTGCAAGTGCGATTAAGGCTGGTTATGCTGGGGTACCGATGTTCCTAGCTGCATTGGGTGGACCTGCTACAAGCTTTAAGGCAACGATTGACGCATACCGTGAAGCAGCTGACAGTAAAGGGTTTGATTCGAAGACTCTACCAGTAGCAACGGCAGGCTTTTTCTATGCGGCTGAAACGACTCAGCAGGCACAAAAGGAGACATATTCTCACATTAACCAAGGAATGCAGCTAATTAATGGACGGGGTTATCCGAAGCAACATTTTGCACAGGGTGCAGATTCGCGTGATGTAATGAATATTGGGAGTCCACAGCAAATCATTGAAAAAATTCTTTATCAGCATGAGTTATTTGGTCATCAGCGTTATATAGCACAAATGGATTTTGGTGGTGTACCGTATGAAAGACTAATGAAAAATATTGAGCTAATTGGTACAGAAATTTTACCAGCAATTAAAAAATATACAGCAAAAAAATAGGGGGCATTTAACATGAAAATCGTTGGTTTATCCGGATCAATTGTGGGGTCTAAAACACGTACTGCCATGGACTATATGATAAATGAAACCATTAAAAAATATCCGGATGTAGAAGTGGTATTAATAGACTTAGCTGACTATGTTGTTCAATTTAGTGATGGACGCAATTATTTGGAATATGAGGGCGATACAGGATTTGTGACAAAAACGATTATGGAAGCAGATGCCATTATCATCGGAACACCTATTTTTCAGGCATCCATTCCAGCAACGTTAAAAAACATTTTCGACTTACTTCCGGTCAATGCATTTCGTGATAAAGTCGTAAGTATGCTTGTAACAGCAGGTTCACCAAAGCACTACCTAATTGTTGAGCAGCAGCTAAAGCCGATTTTGGCTTATATGAAAGCACAAATCGTTCAAACATACGTTTTTATCGAAGAGAAGGATTTTCATCGAAAAGAAATCGTGAATGATGATGTACTATTCCGGATCGACCGTTTAGTTGAGGATACCGTGGTGTTAACTGAAACATATACAACAATTCGAGAAGCAAAAGAAGAAACATACGATTTTTAATCATTAGTAGTTTCCTGAAGTTCAGTAGTAATTACCAATTTGAATAATTTCATTGAAATCATTCTGTTACAGTGATCTTTCAAGAAATACTAAAAGACACCACCAATCTGCTATAAGCTGATTGGTGGTGTCTTTGATTTAAACCTCAAAAATATAACGTGTTTTTACTGGATTGACGAAATTATTATTATCAAGAACTATTTGCTTTAAATTATTTAAAGTAAGGAATTTTCTTCAATGCAATGATGGCTGGAATGGCTATCAAGACTCCTACAACATTTTGTACAATATTACCAGGAATAGAGGCTGCTGGGACAATCCAACTGCTGAATATGATGGACTCACCAATATAATAGACGCCTATCATTAAGGGAATCGAAACGATAGTTGCGAGTAAGTTGAATGATTTACTGCGGCCGTTTCGACCATTCGACCAGGCAATTCTCCCAACGAGATAGCCTTGCAAGCCGCGAGCAATGATTGTAATGGGTGCCCACAATGTCCAACCAGCAAATAAATCGAACAATCCCATTCCAATTGCACCAGCAATCATTCCTGTTTTAGGACCAAATAAGATGGCAATGATGAAGAGCATGGCTGTTCCAAGATGAACTAACCCCCCATTCGCCGTAATGGGTAATCTGATATTTAATAAATATGTTGAAACGAATACAAGTGCAATTGCCATTGATGTAAGAATCAAATTAAAAGTGCGTGCGTTTGGATTATTTGTTATTTTTTTCATAGTCATATACCTTCCTTATCTATTCTTTATCAGCTACAAGGAATAGCCACTCTTAGGTTACTGTTTCCCTTGAAACCTATATCGTATACTTTTTAACAGGGATACCACTGATAACATTAGCAAATGAGTGGCTTTTTTAAAAGTACCAGTTTCGACTAAAACTTAGGGGTCAGTTTGATTAATTAAAACTCTAAGAGCAAAGAAGTAGTTTTGACATGGTGAATTTAGTAAGTAAGGGTATTACTAATGATCCAGACACGTCTTTCATTTCCCAAAAAACAAGGTTTAATTAACAGAAATTTCTTACATAAGTAGGTTGAATAGATTACTATGAAGAGAGAAAGTTTCATATTAAGGGGGATTTTTAGTGAAGAGTCAAGTTGCTATGAGTACATTCGAAGATTATGCGAAAGGTTTGATTCAAAAATATCAAATTCCAGGAACAGCTATTGGGTTTGCAAAAAACGGTGTACCAGTCTATGAGAAAGGGTTTGGATATCGTAATGTTGAAAAAGGACTTCCTGTGACAATGGATACGGTTTTTGGCGTAGCTTCTGTCACCAAGTCATTCACTTGTGTAGCGATTTTGCAACTGCAAGAACAAGGGAAGTTATCTGTCCATGATCCAGTTGTAAAGTATTTACCTGAGTTTTCTACACCAAAAGATGCTACAGAAAAAATGACGATTCATCATTTCATGACCCATTCAGCAGGGTTGCCACCTCTTCCTTCGCTTATTTATGCCAAGAAGAGAAGCTTGGATTTAGATCCAGCTCCAAATGATTATCCAGGACTGACGATTGATAAAGATGATAAACATGAGCCAATAGATACGTACGAACAGTTAATGGAGTTCATTGCTGGATTGGAATTCGACCTCCTGGGTGAGCCAGGAACCCAGTTTAGTTATTCGAATGATTCTTATGCGTTGTTAGGAACCATTGTACAAAGGGTAAGTGGTATCTCATTTGAACAGTTTGTAAAGGACAATATTCTCGAACCATGTGGTATGGAGCATACATGTTTCGAGATTGATGAACTGAAAGACTATGAAAATATTACATCTTTATATGCTGCTCGGAAGGTAGAAGACGGATTGGAAGTGTATGATTCACCGGTATGGTGGGAATCTCCTGCAATGCGAGGAGCGGGTGCTCTTAAATCTACGGTCAATGATATGCTAAAGTACGCTGAGATTGTAAGAAATAATGGGAAAGTCGGCAACAAAAAAATTCTTTCGAAGGAAAGTGTCGAGCTGATGACTACCCCATATATTGAATGTTCACCAGGTCGTTTTTACGGGTATGGCTTTATGATTACGCCGGAATATCACGGAGGGACTTTAATTGAACATGGCGGGAATCTGAAAGCAATTGCTTCGCAGCTATGTATTATTCCCGAAAGAGGGATTACAGGAATGATCTTAACGAACCTAGCGGGTGTCCCGGCAACTACTATTATGAGTGGAGCTCTTAATGATCTGGAAGGTCGTGCCGTTGATGCAACGCCGTTTCCATACACGAAGCATGAGCTTTCACCCGAGGAATTCAAAGATTACGAAGGGACTTATACTTCAAGTGAAGGGATGAGTCTTACCATTACGATTGGTGATGGGGTCCTCGAGTTCTTTACTCAAGGCACATCATTCCCGATGCAATGCATTGGCGAAGATCTGTTCCTTGCCATTGTTCAAGATCAAAGTGAGTTAATCCGTTTTGTTCGTGATGACACTGGTGGCATTGAGCGAGTGGCTTATCATATGCGACAGTTTCCTAAGGAATAGTATGGGTTTGTTCGATAGCTCAAACAAGTTGTTTTCTGCAGGAGACAAAAGGTCCATGGTTGTGAAGGAGGAATCATATGAAAGCGATGCTACGTCTTTATCAATTAGGAAACACAAATTACCGTTCAACTTTTTTTGATTTAATCCATGGCGATATAGAGACTAAGCTTTCATATCTATTCTCGAGGTATCCTAAATTGATTGAACTTTTCTTCAAGAAAATTGAAAGCCAATTTACTCAACAGAATCCTAAATTCATTCAAGAAATTGATTTTGTCCAAGTGGATGCGGAAATGTTATAGAAACGATAATCTTCTCCTTGAAGGGTGAACCCAAAGCCTTCAATACGAAATTGTGAGTGTAGTGAGTCAAGGTAAATGACTTTGAGAAACTCGAATCTAGGATGGGTACAAATCAAATTTAACTACAATTGTATAAACTGATTAATTGTTTCCCAGGGCCGACTGTATTAATGGTCACCAATAACAAGGACTAACATCAATTAAAGTTATAGATTACGTCTATGTATTAGGAATATTGTTGTGTTTTAAGAGCACTCTCTTTGAGTGCTTTTTGTTGTTGAGTAAGTATTTTTCATGACAGTTTGATAATTGAATAATCAAGCGAGGATGGATACTTTTAGATATTGGAAGTTATGACTATGAAAAACACCCCCTGTCTCATGAATTAGATGCATCATTTTCTTCTTTGATGTATATACTATGTATATACTTTTGGAATTGGGGGGATTATAATGTATTCAAATGACAATTTAGAAACCAAAACAAACCAAAATAAAGGGGTTGACTACATGTCTACTGTTGTTGCTCAAAAATGGGGAAACAGTTTGGGAATTCGTATTCCAAAAGAAGCTGCGGATAGAATAGGTATCGAACAAGGTTCCGAAATGGAATTAAATGTGATTGGAAGTGAATGTATCATCACATTGAAACCAAAAAGAACACGTAAGAAATACACATTGGAAGAACTCTTATCACAGATTACACCTGAAAATCGACACAAGGAAATTGACTTTGGGATAGAGGGACGTGAATTGATCTAATGCCATTAGCCGTACCTGAGAGAGGCGATTTAATTGTTTTAAATTTCAATCCACAATCCGGTCATGAACAAGCTGGGAGAAGGAATGCTATTGTTTTATCGCCCAAAGAGTTTAATCAAGAGACTGGATTTATAGCTGTTAGTCCAATTACCAATCAAAAGAAGGGTTATCCCTTTGAAGTGGATTTACCAAAAGAGGGATTAGCCCTTAATGGCGGTGGCTTCCCAATAACAGGGGTAGTCCTAACGGATCAAGTTAAAACATTGGATTGGACAGCTCGCAACCTAAAAGTTTTAAAGAAGTATGATCCAAAAGATTCGCAAATTAAAGAAATAGATGAAATAATTGATGAATGTCTAGCGAAAATAGGAACATTCCTGACATAACCCTTTCTCTAGTAGAAAGGGAATCCTTCTTAAAAAATACGTCCATAGAATAGAAACAAACATGAATGTTAAATTTTTCGCCAAAGGTTTGCAAACTTCTTTAGTTGCATACCTTTTTTTGTTAAGCAGGTATTTTCCTATCGGAGGAGGCTTAGTATGAAGGAACTTTATATAAAGCAGAAGGTATTTAGTTTAAGTGAAAATTTACGATTAAGGATCAGCAGGAGCAGGATGTTTACTACGTAGAGGGTAGTTTTTTTAAAATACCAAAGACGTTTTCCATTATGAATACAACGAGAGATGAAGTCGCGCTTGTGACGAAAAAGGTCTTAAGCTTTTTACCGAAGTTTTTTGTTGAGGTAAATGGCCGAGAAGTGTTAACGATTAAAAAAGAATTTTCATTCTTTAAAGCACGCTATACGATTGATGCTGCGGACATTGAGGTACAAGGTAACTGGTGGGATATGGATTTTCAAGTGTTACAACAAGGTGTGACGCACGGGGACGGTTCACATGCTTCCTTTTTGGGGCGTGGAAGCGGCAGAACCGTCCCATGCTTCAGAGCTCTTAATGATCTGGAAGGTCGTGCCGTTGATGCAACGCCGTTTCCATACACGAAGCATGAGCTTTCACCCGAGGAACTCAAAGATTACGAAGGGACTTATACTTCAAGTGAAGGGATGAGTCTATCCATTACGATTGGTGAAGGGGTCCTCGAGTTCTTTACTCAAGGAAAATCATTCCCGATTCAATGCATTGGCCAAGATTTGTTTCTTGCCATTGTACAAGATCAAAGTGAGTTAATCCGTTTTGTTCGTGATGACACTGGTGGCATTGAGCGAGTGGCTTATCATATGCGTCAGTTTCCAAAGGAATAGTTTGGGTTTGTTCGATAGCTTAAACAAGTGGTTTTCTATAGGAGACAAAAGAGCAAAGGTTGTGAAGGAGAATCGATTTGAAAACAATGCTACGTCTTTATCAATTAGGGAACACAAATTATTGTTCAACATTTTTTGATTTAATACATGGCGATACAGAAACTGACGCATGGGGACGGTTCACATGCTTCCTTCTTGGGCGTGGAAGCTGCAAAACCGTCCCCATGCTTCCGATGTTTTAAAAGAAGAAAACAGAACATACGTGTGGTATAATGAGAGAGTAATAAAATAGGTAACTCAAGGGTGGTTGGCTCACTCCCGTTCGAAAGGGGGTGGTGCCATGACAGTATTTGAAGCAATGATGTTAGCAGTAGCCTTTGCAACATTAATTGTTCTAGTACTTTCATTTAACCATAAAAAATAACCCATCCTTGAGTTAAAGGCTCAGATGGGTTATTGCTCTCGTTTAGCCAATCCCTTTGGAGGGAACCTACTATTACGTTGATCGTTTGGTGTAGATCCGCCAAACGGTCTTTTTTATTGTACGTCTAGTATAAGATAATTATACCAAACGAGTTTTGCTGTATCAACGATAAAGATTTAATTAATTGCGAAGTACCTGTATGAAATAGATGGACCGTGTTTAACTGAAGGGTACCTGTAAGAAAAACAAATCAACTTATACACTTCAATTGCATGAAGAATTTTAAGAACACTATGAATCCAGGGGTTTGCTGAGTTGATTCATTCAACATGCCGATTGTATTAATGGTCACTAATAACAAGGACCGGTATTCTATAGCAATTGGTGAAAATGTTTTATACATTAGAAGGATAGGTGACTTGTATGACATTAGCAGGGTATGTAAATTTCATAGTTGCATACCTTTTTTTGTTAAGCAGGTATTTCCCTATAATGCATTGAATATATAAAATGGATATACTTTTTTCAAATCGACTTTATTAATTTCTAATATCCAAGGGGGCTTACTATGAAGGAACTTTACATAAAGCAGAAGGTATTTAGTTTAAGTGAAAAATTTACGATTAAGGATCAGCAGGAGCAGGATGTTTACTACGTAGAGGGTAGTTTTTTTAAAATACCAAAGACGTTTTCCATTATGAATACAACGAGAGATGAAGTCGCGCTTGTGACGAAAAAGGTGTTAAGCTTTTTACCGAAGTTTTTTGTTGAGGTAAATGGCCGAGAGGTGTTAACCATCAAGAAGGAATTTTCATTCTTTAAAGCACGCTATACGATTGATGCTGCGGACATTGAGGTACAAGGTAACTGGTGGGATATGGATTTTCAAGTGTTACAACAAGGTGAAGTTATTGGTAAAGTGACCAAGGAGTGGTTCAGTTGGGGAGATAGCTACAAGGTTCAAATATTAAATGAGGAGATGGAAGCCATCATTATTGCGATCGTTGTCGCAATTGATTGTGTGAAGGCTGATGAAGCCTCTTCTTCATCTTCAGCGACAATTTAGACTAGGGATTTAGAAGGTAGAATGCTAAAGGCGATTATGTTTGCTGGAACAGAAGTGGCGCCGCGAGTTTGGGAAGAAATAACCAAATAGGAAGCAACGCAGCTCTGTTGGATATTTACATGAGGATGTCTACCTAATAAAAAAATAAGACTAAATAAAAAAAAGACAAACTTCATTTACAGAAGTCTGTCTTTTTTTCAAAGTAATGCAGGTGAATACTTAAATATATAGTAGAAAACATAAAGCCAGCTTAAACAACCATGTAAAATAGCCCATCCTATTGATTGGTAAGCTGTATACGAGATAATCATAGCAAGGCAAGTTCCAAAACCAATTCCCCTCTTTATGACTGAGGAAGTCTTTTGTTCCTTCTTTAAATTTACTTCATTCCCACCCCTTCATCTATTTTAAACACCTTTGTACCATGTTATGACAAAATACTCGGTATTATACCAACTGAATGGAAAACAAAATCCACAAATAAAAGTCAATTTCATAATAAAAAATCTAGTAATAATATCCTAACAAAGTTGATTTCCGCTCCATGCGGACGCTTTCCGTGGGGCACGGCTTCAATCTCCTCGGGCCAACAGGATGTTGGTCACGAAGACGTTGCCACACGACGTGGCGTTCTTAGCCTTCGTTCCTTAGTGTTCCTGC
>NZ_ALJG01000215.1 GCF_000286315.1 Paenisporosarcina sp. TG20
TACAATCATTCTCCTTTTAAAATCAAAAAATCAAAAAAAGTCATCATATTTTATAAAATGAAAGTACCCACATCTATATTTAGATAGGATTATTAAACAAGAATATATCAATGAACAAACTTCACTTCCGCTGAAATTCAAGAGGTTACTTGTGATCTTTTAAAAAAGGAAATCCCGCCTTTACATTTATATGTTTAGCGTAAGTTCCACCGTGAAAATTCTGTTTTACATGTTAGTCTTCATATACCAAAAACACCATGAATACAGGGTTCTTGTCACTTTATAGTCATATACTTTCTTATCTTGTAAGAAAAACCGGGCAAAGTTCAACCGGTCCTTTAAGAAAGTACAAACCTACTGCACTAGAACCTGTAGAATAAGATATCCATCTTTTAAAATTTTGTGATTTCCGTTCCAATAGGTCGTTTCCGCGAACTGTCCGTGGGCCTCCTCAGGCCAACATGGTGTTGGCCCGAGGAGGCGTTGAGTGGTTCTTAGCCTTTTTTTCCATTATGTGCTCCTGCGGGGTCTCACTTGGCCTTGCTTTTCCCGGTGGAGTAGCCACCTTCCACTACAATCATTCCACCTGTTTAAAATAAAAGTGATCAAATATAGTTTAAAAATAAATATAGAAAATTGTCCAATCTTTTAAAACGAAAGTACTCAAACCTAAATCTTTCGACTGAGAGGAAACTTGCGTTTCTAAAGAAGGAAATCACGACTCACATTAATCGGGTAACGAGAGTCAATCAAGAAAATCTTTTTTATCATGTTAGTCTCCATATACTAAAAACACGATGAACACTGGGTTCTTGGCACTCTATAGTCATATACTTGCTGATCTTGTAAGAAAATCCGGGTAAGTGCGCCCGGTCCTTTTAAAAAGAGGTACCATAGAAACCTGTTTATTCCTGCAACGGTGGACGCTTTTCGCGGGCATGGCTCTCCGCCCGCCCCGTGGAAAGCGTCCGCCTGGAGCGCAAATCAGTGGCATCATATAGAACCTACTCCTTAATGGACCCTAACCATATACTTTCTTATTTTGCAAAAAATCTGGATTTGGCTTCTACAATAAGCCAAATCCAGATTTATTTAATAAACAGTTTAAACACTCTAATACAATTTTCCTCGTTTTCCCTATAAGCCAATTGCAGCTTTGAAGGGTTATATAGGGGGTTAAAGTACTTTAGACATAATTTTGTACATACTTGATGCTGAGACTGGTCATGAGGCTATTATTCAAGCGTCACTCATGTTTGTTGAGCTCGAGTAACATTACTTGGTATTTATTAATTAATAAGATAAATCTTTTATTGACAATCCTAACTTTTTTAATAATATAATAACTTGTTCTTTTTCTTCTGAATTAAGTGCATTCATCATCTCATGTAATTGTTTCTCGTGCTGGGGAAAAAGCTGATCCATAAAGGCTTCCCCTTCAGTTGTAATTTCAGCAAACGTCACTCTACGATCTGACGGGCAAGATACACGTTGAATAAAACCTCTTTTTTCAAGCTTATCGATTACATAAGTAATTGAACCGCTGGCAAGCAAGATTTTATTACCTATTTTTTGCAAAGGCTGGCGTCCTTTATGATAGAGTAACTCCAAAACTGCAAATTCAGTAGGATTTAACTCATTCGCTTGAAAAAATTGATTTGTACACTCATGCAATGTTTTATACGCTCTTGAAAGCACAATAAATAATTTTAAAGATTGTTTTATTTCTTCAGATTTCATATACATCACCTTTATTCCATTTGACCTAATTAAAACTAGTATATATGGAATAGAAGAAGTTTGTCAAAACACTCTACCCTGACACTCCCAATGCTAAAGCAGTGGGCTTCCAGCTTAGGCAAGTCTGTAATTATTTATTTGTCTTCTTTTGGATTGTTTGTAGAAAGAATAGTACTAAATTTTAATAATATTTCAGTCTAGAACAGATACATCATCTAGATGACTCAACAAAGTTTAGATCAAGTACTGAATTATCCTTTAATTGGTCTAGTTGATAAACTGGAAAAAACAGGTGGAACGTAGTACCTTCATTTATCTCACTTTCAACTTCTATATATCCGTCGTGATCCTCAATTATTTGGACTGTATGTGCAAGCCCCAAGCCGGTTCCAAGTTCTTTTGTTGTATAAAAAGGCTGGAATATTTTACTCATTTGATCTGAATTCATCCCAATGCCTTGATCCTTCACTGATATCCGAACTTGATTATTTTTATATAGGGTTTGAGTAATAATTATTTTCCCGCCATTTGGCATCACTTCAATTGCATTTTTAATGATATTCATAAGAACTTTTTTTAATCCAAAAGAATCCCCTAGGATACAATCTGAATTTTTTTCCCATGAAATAAACTCGATTTCAATGTTTTTAAGTATACCTTGTGGGTACATGAAATCAACAACTTGCGAAATTAATGTTGAAATAGATGTATATCGAAAAGTTCGGTCCCCTGGTTTAGATAATACTAAAAATTCATTGAGAATAGATTCCATTCTATTAAGTTCGCTATTAATAATGGTAAGGTACTGGCTACCCTCTTCAGTTACTTGATGATTTAGTAATTGTGTAAAACCTTTTAAAGAAGTCATTGGATTTCTTATTTCATGCGCAATACTAGCTGCCAATTCTCCAAGAGTCGATAACGAGCGAAAATGATCGACTTGTTTCTTTAATTGAATATTTTCAGTATCTTCTTGAATGACAGTTATGTATATACCATCACTTTTATTTAGCTGAGAAGTTAATTGAAAAAACTTTTGATTTCCTTTTTCATCTAATTTTGTAACTATCACTTTCGCTGAACCTTTAGATTCTAGAACCTTAAAAAAGTTAGGAAAATCACATGTAGAATCCATAAATAAATCAAATAGTGAATGTAAATTTTCACCGATCAATTCACTAGTAGGAATATTGAAGAAAGGCTCTACTTTTAGATTCGCCCCTATGACTTTTCCACCAATAGTTGTTAAAATCATTCCAAACGGGGCATATTTAAATACGGATTGATAATTTAGAGAATCTGAACCATTGTCACTATTAGGTAAGAGATTGGGAAGTTGTTTAAATCGAATAACATATTGGGAGTTCGATTGATTATAACAGCCTTCAAGATAGTAAGGTGTTCTACCTTCTGTTGGATGGTATAATTCAATTTTACATTTTTCGAGATTTGAAGTTTTTGCTTTTTGTAAGAATTCATTCCATATCATTAGGGAAGACTTGTCCATTAATTTTACAAGATCATAATCATCTACATTGTGATTAGAAAATAAATCTATTGCCATCTTATTTATTTTTATAATCCCTTTCCCCTTTTCGAATATGATAACTGAATCTTTATCATCCCAGAACAGGAAATTAAATATTTCCGTTATGTTATAACTAAACAAATTATTCACCGAACCTCTCTTAATATTTTTAATTCTTATACACCCAATGTATATCCAATTTTCTGAATAGTATCAAATATCTAAAAAACATTATTAATTCAGATTATTCCATACAAGTCATGTAAACTAAATGGGTAACAAGACCTATATTGTCTTATCGTTATTCCTTGGTAAACTTAGTTGAAGTAAAAAGGAGAATGCATAATGAACATCGTCTTAACAACACTCAACGCTAAATATATTCATACCAACTTGGCAATAAGATGCTTAAAAGCCAGTGTACAACCCGATTTCAATCCAACAATAATTGAATATACAATAAAGGATCCAGCGTTCAATATTGTTTCAGATATCTATTTAAAGAAACCCAAACTAGTTGGATTCAGTTGTTATATCTGGAATATTGAAGAAACAATTAAAGTAGTTCGCTTACTAAAAAAAGTTAGCCCTGAAACAATCATAGTATTGGGAGGTCCTGAAGTATCATATGATTCAAACTACTGGTTAAGACGTATTGAGGAAATAGATTTTATCGTAATGGGTGAAGGTGAATTATCCTTTAAACAATTGCTATTTTATGTCGAAGGAGACATCCCCTTAAAGGAGGTACCTGGCATTTGTTATATGCAAGACAATAAATTCATACTTCATCCACAAGGACCAAAAATCGATTTACGCATTATGCCAACTCCATTTCGTTTTGAAGAAGATATTCCTCACTTATCTAAGCGAATTAATTATATTGAAACGAGCAGAGGGTGTCCTTTCTCTTGTCAGTTTTGCTTATCATCGATTGAAGTTGGTGTACGTTATTTCAATCGCGAAAAAATTAAAGAAGACATACGTTATTTAATGGCCCATGATGCGAAAATCATAAAATTTGTTGACCGTACCTTTAATATTAGTCGGAGCTATGCTATGGAAATGTTTCAATTTTTAATAGATGAGCATCGACCAGGTGTAGTATTTCAATTCGAAATTACAGCTGATATCATGCGACCAGAAGTCATTCAGTTTTTGAATGATAATGCTCCAGCTGGATTATTCCGTTTTGAAATCGGTGTTCAATCAACAAATGATTTAACAAATGAACTCGTAAAAAGAAAGCAGAATTTTGCTAAATTAACACGAACTGTGACGATGGTTAAAGAAGGCGGGAAAATAGCACAGCATTTAGATTTAATTGCTGGATTACCAGAAGAAGATTATGCATCTTTTAAGCAAACCTTTAATGATGTATTTGCCATGGGACCTGAAGAATTACAACTAGGCTTTCTAAAACTTTTACGTGGAACAGGACTCAGAGTACAAGCTGAAGAATATGGCTATGTATATGTTGACCAGGCTCCTTATGAAATCTTTGCAAACAATGTTTTGACTTTTGACGATATGTTACGCATAAAACAAGCTGAAGATGTTTTAGAAAAGTATTGGAATGACCATAGACTTGATCAAACGGTAGCTTATTTAGTAAGTGAAACATTTAATACTCCATTTGATTTCTTTCAAGATTTCGGTACCTATTGGGAAGAAAAAGGTTGGTCACGTATTGGCCACCAACTTGAGGATTTATTTAAACGGTTAGAAGAGTTTTTAATTCAAGACGGCCGTGCCGATATGACAATAGTGAAGAGTTTGATGAAACTTGATTATTTAGCGCACCACCAATTTCAACCACGTAAACCTTGGTGGGATAAAGAAATGGCTAAAGAAGATCAATCAGCAATATATCGGAAAATTATTGCAAACCCAAGTCTAGCTGGAGATGTCTTTGCCGAACTTGAACTTCATGAACGTGAAGTATATAAGCAAACTTTACTCGTTCCATTCTCACTAGATTTAAATGAACTAATGCAAAAGCAAGTGGTGTCCAAGGAAGGATATTTATTAACCTTCTTTAAACCAGGGCAATCCCCACAATTTTCATTCATTACAAAAGAGCAAGTATCCTGATTTTCAGGATACTTGCTCTTTTTTGCATCAACCTCTGTATGGTTTCTTAGCCAATTATTACTCGTTCTTTAGGATAATGGAATTTCGTCGTTGTGGTTCGACCACCAATTGTAAATAGGAACGAAATTAATCCGACTCGACCGACAAACATTAACACCATAATAAGTGTTTTTCCAAAGTTAGACAAATCACTAGTAATTCCAAGTGACATTCCACATGTACCGAACGCTGATGTTATCTCAAAAACAATAGCTGTGATAGATAAAGTTGGTTCCGAAATGGAAAGCGCTATTGTTGAAAATAACACTATGAATGACGCTAAAATGATAACAGCATATGATCGGAAAACGTCAATTAAATGAATCTCTCGATTAAAAACTTGTATTTCATTCTTGCCCCGAGCAAAGTTTATTAAGAAAAGGATAGCGATTGCAAAAGTCGTAGTACGAATCCCCCCACCTACTGAACTAGGTGAAGCTCCAATAAACATCATTGCACTTATGAAAATATTGGTACCTTGAGTAAATTCAGTAATGTCAACCGTAACGAGTCCACCTGAACGTGATGATACAGATTGAAACATTGCTGTAAATAACGCTTCATGCCAGGACATGTCACGAAAGGAATTGAACATTTCAAGAGCTAAGATCACTACCGTACCCACCAAAAGTAATAATCCAAATGTTACTGTCGTAATTTTTGTGAACAATGAAAATCGAAAATTTTTATTTTCATTTGATAGAAAAGCCTTAGTTTCAATCAATACTGGGAATCCTATTGCGCCAAGTATAATTAATATCATGGTTATGCTTTGTACAAAATAATCGTTGTGATAAGGAATCATTGATTGACCCGTTATATCAAAGCCACCATTCGTGGTTGCAGAAACGGATGCAAAAACTCCTTGTAAAAGAGCCTCTGAAAATGTTTCATAAAATTGTGTAAAATAGAGTGTCAGGAAAATTGCCCCTATTAATTCAATTAATAATAATATCTTTATTATTTGAACAATTAAGTTGACAACCCCAGAGAATGAGTGTTGGTTATGGTCAATCATTATTAATTGACGTTCTCGTAAGCCAATTTTTTTCCCAACAAGTAACCATACAAATGTGCCAAGTGCCATAATGCCAATGCCTCCAAATTGGAGGATGATCATTAACATTGCAATTCCAAAAGTTGTGTAGGTTTCTGAAATGTTTATCACGCTTAGTCCTGTGACACTCACAGCACTTACTGTAGTGAACAAACTATCAATAAAAGCTACACGAACTCCTGGTTGGTATACACCTGGTAAGTTTAACAGTCCCGCAGAAATTGCGATTGCTAGAAAATAATAAGAAACGATGGCTTGAGCTGGTGTTAATTTGCGTATGCGAGGAAGAATTGGTTTCATTAAAAAGGTCAAGTCCTTTCAAAAGACACTTTAGATCATCTCCCTATTCTAAGAAACTTTTCTTAAAAAAGAAAGAGGCAGTATTTCTATTCTCAAAAAACCCCTTATTGAGAACTACTTTTATGGTCTGTTTTTTTCAATTTAGAAATTTCATTTGCATTTGTATACGTTTCCTATGTAATTATCTCCTGTTTTATAGTAAATAATTCTCCATCACTAGTATTCATAGTCATTTATTCTAAAAGTAAATTTTTTATCACTTGTATTTGTAAAGTCTATCATGACATTCGTTCTTTTATGTAGTCTTTAATATAATATAAATCGCTTTTCAATAGAACTACAATTGCCACAATATACTTACGGTGCCGTTCAATGGTTTTTCGAGAAACATCTACTAATTCCTCTAGTTCTTTAATTGGCAGTCTTTTTTTAGATTGGAAAATAGCATAAAACTCATCCGTTTCAGCAATGATTTGAGCAATCTGGATAGCTGTTTGTCTTGAGTCTTCGTGAGAAGGAGAAACTTTGATTAACTCTTGGAAACTTAAACCATAGGGTTCTAGTAAGGATTCATATACTAAAATCTGATTCTTTCTTTCTTCTATTCGTTGCTCTGCTGTAAATTGTTCAAATGAGTTTGAGGATTCTATGATATCAAAAGAATCTTGATTCTCTTCATCGCTAGAAGTTTGGCCTAAACTAAATTCTTGTCTTCTCGATTCTTTCCGAATATAATCTATCAGTTTCCTCCGTATTAACAAATGTGCGAATGTTAAGAATGAAGCGTTTTTATCTAATTCAAAATGCTCGATTGCTTCATGAAAGGCAAACATAGCAATACTGTATTCATCATCATGTTCGTTAATATAACGTTTACATACAAATGAGGCTGTTTTTTTCATAAATGGAGTATAGGAAGAAAGAATTTCATGTAAAACTTCTTTATCCCCATTTTTCGCTTTAATCACTAGCGTTTCCAATTTATATTTTATTTGATTCTTTAAAAATAATCCTTGAATAGAAGCTAGTAGCATAAGCTCACCCCAATTTGAACATAGTAACATTACTCTAGATTTTAACGGGTTTTATTATAAATTAATAGTCATTTTGTATTTCATTTTGTTAACAATGTCCCTGGATTGTGAACGTATTTATTTTAAATGAAAAAAAACGCTAAAACTCAATGTTTTTAGCGTTTTTGAGAAATGATTATGAATAAAAACTATTTAACACTATTTGAAATCTCTTCAGATTTCATTAATTCAGATTTAAGTAATTTTCTACGGTTTTGGAAGTGGCCACCTACAAGTACTCCGGCTGTAACAACCAATATCATTAACCAAGCAATATATGGATATGTTCCAAAGTAGTCTTTTAAAAATGGTTCATGCGTAATCATTCTAGCTGCTGTAAACGCTAAAACTCCTGAACCGATATAAATAATAATTGGATATTTGTCAATTAACTTTATAAAAAGGGTACTTCCCCAGACCATAATAGGTACACTAATAATCAACCCAATTACAACCAATAAAAAATTGCCATGAGCTGCTCCAGCAACGGCTAACACATTATCCAATCCCATAATGGTGTCTGCTACAACGATTGTACCAATTGCTGACCATAAATTAGTAGAAGCTTTATGATCTCCTATATCACTATCTTCAATTAGCAATTTGTAGGCAATACCAATAAGTATAATTCCACCTACTAATTGTAATCCAGGAATTTTTAATAACCATACGATGGCTAATGTAGCTAAAATTCTAATAACAACCGCACCAACTGTACCCCAAATAATCGCTTTCTTTCTATGGTGTTCTGGTAAGTTCTTGGCAGACATCCCAATGACAATTGCATTGTCTCCAGCTAAAACCAGGTCTATCATGATTATTGATAATAAAGCCACTAAAAACTCCATTGATAAAATTTCCATTTTTATCTCCTTTTACATTTTTTTGAAAACAAAAAGACCCCTGCCTATGGAAGGCAAAGGTCTTGCTAAGCGCATTAATAAATGGCTATCATAACCGATGGCAAAAGCCATGTATTGACGACTATGAAGTAGGTTTCCCTATAGCTACTCCCCCTTGACAAAAGTCAAAGACTATTAAGTTTTCATAAGACTAAATTATAGCATAATCTATGATGTTGTAAACTATCTTTATTTAATTTGAATATGATATTTTTCATCTGTTTTGTGTAAATTATAAAATTCGATCATGGAAGGCAGAGACGTAACAAAGTCTGCACACTCTATCCCACTATCTTTTAACACATCGTTAGCTATAGTAGTATCAAATTGTGCCGACCAAGTTAAATAATCTAATGTTTCTTTTTCAACACCTAACCATCTTCTTAAAAATTGTACCTGTAGTCCTTTTTTTGCAAGAACAAGTGGGAACCTTCCTTTCGGTAATTTCCCGGTCACTATCAAGACCATTTGTCGATACACTTCTTCTATTGGATGAGGGTGCGGATCTGTTAAATGTAGTGTTTTCCCGGCTGCTTGATCGCTCTCACTACAAAAAATTACTGCTTTTATAATAAAATCAATTGGCACAACATTTATATATGTCTTTGTATTACCTATATATGGTATGAAAGGTAACTTGCTTAAGGCGTCAATCATATTGATAAAGAAATATGGACCATCAAATTTAAATGTTTCACCTGTGACAGAATGTCCTCGTACGATTCCAGGACGAATAATAGTCGTTGGAACAATTGATTTTAATTTCTCAACAAGTACCTCCGCTTCGAATTTTGTTTCTTCGTAATAATTCTTGAAAGACTTCGGACGAATTAACTCTTCTTCACGTAACAATCCTTCTCGTGTTCCTGCCACATATGCTGTACTAAAATACATATATCTTTTTAACTTTGGTAGAGTCTGAATAAAATCATTTACCATGGTCGTGCCGTGAACATTTACTTTCCAAGCCGCATCTCTAGGTACTGCTAAATCATACAATGCTGCTAAGTGCCAAACTGTGTCAATTTCTTTATAAAGTGTTTCGAGATCTTTGGATGAGACCCCTAAGTTTGGTAATGTGATATCACCATCAATTAAGTTGATTACAATATGAGGATTAGATTTCATTATTTCATTTGCAACTATTTCACCTTGTTTCATTTGTGAAGGTAAAACAACAGCATAGATGGTGTTAACTTTTTTCTCGTCTATTAATTCTTGAATAATTTTCCGAGCTATAAAACCCGGAAATCCAGTAAATAGCGGTGTTTTCATGTGTAACTCCCCCAACCCGTATAAATTGAATAATACAAAAAAAACCAAAGAAAAACAACATCTATTATAAAAATAGATGTTGTTTTCTTACATGAGTCAATTTCATAACTCCTCAATTAGATAATAAACACGATCATTTAATTGTTATCCGTTAATT
>NZ_ALJG01000216.1 GCF_000286315.1 Paenisporosarcina sp. TG20
TTGGGATGAAAGTTGGGTTAGTAGCTTTAGATGGCAATTAAATTCTGAAACAGCAGATTTAACACGTACGATCAAAATCAAAAATAATTGCTTTAATAATAAGCACACCTTTTAGTATTTAACACTTCCAATATTATCAAATTATTCTCTTAAAGTATGTATTTATCGAAACCCTATTTTTTGGGTGTTTCAATAGCTAGTAAACTTGTTTTATGAGATGCATTTTAAGAGATTGTTAAGTCTTAGAAAAGTTTATCGGTCAAACTAGTGGGTTTATCGGTCAAACTGACATGTTTATCGGTCAAATCAGCGGGCTTATCGGTCAAACTGACGTGTTTATCAACCAAACACGTCTCACTGCCAAGTTTACTTGGTGAACCGCAATTTAAAAATACCTTTTCTAACAGAAAAGAGCCAAGAGCGATTGCTCCTTGGCTCCTATTTAAGTATTTGAATAGTTTTGTTTACGCTGCGCTACTGTTTTAAAGAAGACTTCGCAAACGAACGTCTCATTAGCTAGTCGACTTGGCTAGTAAGACAACTTTTGAAGATTTCATTCGTTCATGGAAAACTTATCGGTCAAACTAGTGGGTTTATCGGTCAAACTGACATGTTTATCGGTCAAACTGACATGTTTATCGGTCAAACTGAGCTCTTTATCGGTCAAACTGACGTGTTTATCAACCAAACACGTCTCACTGCCAAGTTTACTTGGTGAACCGCAATTTAAAAATACCTTTTCTAACAGAAAAGAGCCATGGAGCGATTGCTCCTTGGCTCCTATTTAGGAATTTAAATAGTTTTGTTTACGCTGCACTACTGTTTTAAAGAAGACTTCGCAAACGAACGTCTCATTAGCTAGTCGACTTGGCTAGTAAGACAACTTTCGAAGCTTTCATTCGTTCATGGAAAACTTATCGATCAAACTGAGAACCTTATCGGTCAAACCGGAGTGTTTATCGGTCAAACTGAGCTCTTTATCGGTCAAACTGACGTGTTTATCAACCAAACACGTCTCACTGCCAAGTTTACTTGGTGAACCGCAAATTTAAAAATACCTTCTCTAACAGAAAAGAGCCATGAAGTGACTGCTCCTTGGCTCCTATTTAGGAATTTGAATAGTTTTGTTTTCGCTGCGCTACTGTTTGAAAGAAGACATCGCTAACGAACGTCTCATTAGCTAGTCGACTTGTCTAGTAAGACACCTTTTGAAGATTTCATTCGTTCATGGAAAACTTATTGGTCAAATTGACGCGTTTATCGTTTAAATCATAGTGTTTATCGGTCATTTTGAGAGCCTTATCGTTCAAACTAGGGGTTTTATCAACCAACGTCTCACTGCCAAGTAAAGTTGCTGGAACATGCCCAAATTGTAACTTCAACTGTATATTTTCTGGGAAATAAATGAGTTATTATTCTCCACCACACATTAAAGAGGAGCGTAGAATATTCCTATTAAATTGTTGAGTACCCTTGAGACCTAATCTAATAACCAGTTTGCATAAGTCCATTATTATTCACATATGATAGTATTTCCGAGCCAATTTGCCAAGGAACAACAAAGTTATAGACATCTTTTAGCCCATCTGAATACTGGAAGAAATTTTCTACAGCCTTAATCGTCTCGGCCGGTGCCTGGAAATGAAAGAAGCAACTCATTACATTAATTTAAATAAGCAGCCGAAGATGAAATTTCGGCTGCTTTTAAACTTTCTATAGGGTTTAGTGGTAACGCGTTAGTTATGACAATTATATATAATATCAGACACTGTTGAATTTAAATTTTATAGTTTTTAGGGAAACCCTAATTTTAGGAAGATAATTCTTTATAAAACATTTTCCTTATATAGGTCACTTATAACTCATTTAAAAAATCAAGAGGGTCTATGCGAATAATGGAACCGATTCTCGCTGGAAAACGGTTGGTGTTTCGAGTGACTATGTATTCACATTCAGCTTTGATTGCAGTAGCCCAAACAAGAAAGTCATGTATGTCAAAGTCTTCTAAAGGAAGCCTCATACCATGTTCCTGGATAATATCTTCTGCTTGTTTATCCGTACAATCTACAATCTCGAGAAGTACGTCTCCAATTGAGATTGATGACCTTTTGGTAAGCTTTTTAATCACATCATAACTACTACGAGAAACAGTGCTATTAGTCACTTCTAAGCCCTGTAAAGCAGGAAAGACGAAACATTCCAAAAAGTATTCAATTGTCTCCCAATCGAATACTTTTGGATTCTTTTTACCACCAGCCTTTAGACGCATTTCGTACAAATTCTAATAAACAGACATTGGATATTATGGGCTGATAGACGCCTAATCGAGCAACTTTTAGCAAATTTCGATTTACTCCATCCGTAAGAATAGCACCGCACAAAACCGTGGTATCAATCAATGCTTTAGGTATAATCAAGGTCGAGGTCGAATTCATCCACATCGCCTCCTAGCTGTTCCCGGGTATCTTCATCCAATTGTTTCATGAAAGCATTGGCTTTTCTCACTTGTTGTAAATTCATTTTCAAGTATTTATCAGGAATCCTCCAGTGACCTCCTTCAGTTTTGAACGCCTCTGGAAATTTTCCTTTTTCACACCAACGACGAATTGTTTGATCTGAAACTCCTCCAATTTCTGCAGCCTCAGTGGATGTAACAAATTCTCCTTTCTCTGATTCTACACCCAATCCCTGGAAAATTGAGTTGGCATACATCTTGCCACCTCTAATAAATTTATAGTGTTTTCTATGTGATTCCAATAATTGAGTTTTTATGAATCCTTTCAATAATTGTTTATGCAAGTAATCTGCCTCTTTATGGTTTTCAGTCAACAATTGTATGAAATGATCTATATAGTCGGTAGCTAGTTCAGCTACTTTATTCTTATCCCTTCTTCCCACTAATTCAGAAATTTCTCTGGACAAGGATTGCATGTAAAGAATCTCTTTTTCATCCAATTGTTTGTGATGAGTTGGAAAAGTATCAATGGAGATAGTTCCCCCAATCGATTGAACAGTTTGAACTGCAATTGCTTTAACTACTTCATTAGCATCTGTATAATGTTGCCCTTTTATCAAAGTTAAAGCACTATTCCATAACCCTTCGTCAGTTTGCCATTTCGTTAGATACATGATTTTCCCTCCTGTTTCCATTTCAGCATATCACAAAAACCAACAAATAAACCAACAAAGCCAACAGGTGTTGATTATTAAATCTCCCAAGTATTAGTATAGGGACAATATCTCTAATTTTGGTTAGAGAGTTTGCTAAATTAAATCGACCATCTCAGGGACGTTCTTTTCTTATCCGTATGGCTTTCGCAATAACAGTTCCCACCATGTTATTATTAAGTAGTTGTGTCAGACTTGTCGCTAACACAGTGGTTTTTCTTAAACTACAACTTTTTTATTCTAACGCTATTAATATGTGCACTTTTAACCAGATCATCAACATGTGTATAATTCTGGAGTTGGAGATACAAATGTATTGACTTCTGCTATTGTCAATACATTAGACGAATCCTCGATATCAATCTTAATCACTTTGAGTAATACACTTCTTTTAAGCACTTTAACATTCTCAAAGGTAAGAAAAATGGATTAATACAAATTGTTTAATTTAGATGGCATTTAAATTCTGAAACAGCAGATTTAACACGTCATACAAAAAAGTTCTTAGTTCTTATGTAGTAGCTTTAACGATGTTACCTGCTGGCAGAGACTTATTAATATAATTAATTGTACAATTTACTCTTTTCGATCCTTTTTGATTGCTTCAAGGATATTCTTTTCTTTTTCAATTGGAACAGATAAGCTGAATTTATTTCTAATCCGTTCAACCCATTGTTTAATATTTTCATCTTCATAAAATACCCTCGCAGAGTCAGGAGATAACCAGTAAATCTTATCATTAACCGGATCCCATATTGCTTTTTCAAATGCAAGTATAGGAATAAAGTCTTTAACATTATTCGTAACTATAGAGTGGTCTTCTTGAATAGCGGTTAATAATATTCTTGCATCATCGCTCTTTAAGCCTTTTAACTTAATTTTTGTTCCATCCTCATACAAAAACTTATACTTTGAATTTAGATACTCAAAAAAAATACGGATATCTTCCTCTAGTTGGTAATCTTCAATACTATTTACAAAATCTATATCTTTAATATACTTTTCAACTTTCCCTGCTTTGTCTTGAAAATCCGAATTTTCTTGATGATTATTACGGATACGGTATATATAAATTCTTAATTCTGAGCCAACTTGCCAAGGAACAACAAAGTTATAGACATCTTTTAGCGCATCTGTATACTGGAAGAAATTTTCTACAGCCTTAATCGTCTCGGCCGGTGCCTCACTAGCCCCATATTTAAATCTTATTGTATTTGTATCTAATAAAAAGTCCACTGTCTCATTATTTCTTTTATCTTCTACTTGTTAATGTATCGTCATTTTTTCTAACACCTCAGCCATCACCAACCTAATCTACCAATTACTTTTTTATGGTAATTATATCATATTTTAGTAACAAATAATATGGTCTAACAAGAAATTTAGACTTCAAAAAAACCACTTATCAAAGTGGTTTATTTTGAATCTTCCTCATTTATAATTTCGTGAAATTTAGGTAATATTTCCAGCTCTTTTAAGGCTTCATGTGTCTTTATTTGCTTTTGTATTTTTTGCCTCATAACTTCTTTATGCTTGGTTACCATTTCGTCGTTCCCTGTAAACTGTTGACTAGGTATTTTCCATTCTCCATAGTCTCCGAATGTTCGTTTTGCGACTAACTTCTTCGTTTCACACCATTTCCGTACAGCTTGTGGTGAAATTCCAATTATTTTAGAAACATCGTTAGTTGATAAATATTCTGGATCGGGGTTATTATTTATTTGAACGTTGTCGCTATCCATACCAAGTGTTGATAATAGCTGCTTTTTAAATGAATCTTTTTGTTCTTCACTTAACATCTCTAAAGTCTGAGCAAGATCTTTTGAAGCACTATAAATTTGCTCATATAGTTTACTAATATTAGAGTCATCTGCACTGACACTCAAATTTCGGAACTGTTCAATTTTATTTGTTTCCCAAATTAATTTAACCTCATTTTCCACGGTTATCATTAAAATCACTCTCCTTCACCTCCCATTATATCGTATTCTAACCATTTACGAAAGATGCGAAACATATGAAAGAAAAGAAATTAGACTCATATCAACATCATATTCTAGAGCACCCAAAAATAAAGGAGTTTCCAATACATCGATTATGGTTTCCAGTTCGCTTTGAATGGCAAACCCGTTACTCCCTCCGCTAAAGAAGTGGGGTTCCAGCTCAGGCAAGTCTGTGAATAAAGAAAGTACTTTAGGTAAAACGAAACAATTTATGACGAATTAATATGCAAAAGAAAAATGCTCACCAATCAAATAGGAGGCATCATTTGACGCTTATTTATTTTAACTTCTTTCTATTAGAAAGGAAATAAGCTTTATAGTCGATTTTCACTAATAAATATTGCTTTACTTAAAAATCTGATATCACTCCGTATCAGTTTTTTTATATGTAAAATATTGCATTTGTAATAACCTTGTTCTAACCGTTTGATTTCATCCTGCATAAGTTTCATAGGTGAAACGTCCTCCTTGTTATTTTCCTTCTGTTTCTTTGTATTTACCTCTTATTCCATGAAATTAAACCGTTTGTCCCGAAAAATATAAATAAAAGGAAAAAAAGGAGGAAAGTGAAAATCTCACTTTGCTCCTTTTCGAATTATTTTCAACCAATTTTATTGAACCAATAATCCTCTAGCTTCTCTGAAATCTGTAATATGCTTATCAAGGATATGACCTTTGTCAATGACAATCGCGTCATGAACCATTTTTGACCAATTTCCCTCTGAGAGCATATCTACCATTTTACAAAACTCTTCGCTCAACACTTTAGAAACGGTATGTGGAAACATCGCAGGCGTATTATCGACAGCATAATGTATCACACCATCCACCGTATAGACCGGATCATCAATGCTTGTAGGACGGGAAGTCTCGATTTCTAAATTAGGATCGCAACTTACGTCCACAATCATTGCACCCTTTTTAAGGCGTTTTAAATCTTCTTTATATATAATTCTATCTGTTCTGCTTGTATCCCACATTACGCAATTAACTAGAACATCATATTTACTCATATTTTTTATAAAAAGAGATTCTAATTTCAGTCCGTAAACATCAACATTCGCCCCTAAACCATGTAAAATTCTAAGAGCTCCTTTTGCAGTCTGGCCATTTCCAAGAATCGCAACTTTTGTTTCATATGGCATTTTGCCGACGTATTGGTAAGCTTGCAGAATCGCAGCTTCTCCAGCAATTTCTCTATTCCGATAAAAAATATATCTTCCGTCCTCAAACATCTCTTCCCAGGCAATAACGGTATGATTTCCTGCTAGTACTGCATCTGTAAATTTAATGTCTTGAACTGCATGTGCCCACCCAATTAACAACTTTCCAGGAGGCAACTTATCAAAGTAATCCGCATCACCTAACTTAACATCGATGATTGCGTCACACTCCAATACACGCTCCCTTGAAACAATATGCACGCCATGAGCTTTATATTCTTCATCAGAATAGCCTAAATCAGCCCCATATCCCTCTTCAAAAAATAGCTGTTCAACACATTTTATGTTCGGCAATTCCTTTGGTAGTATCGCTCTTCTCTTTTCATTGTTCTTATGACTTATTACAAATCCCAGTGTATACATAATAAAGCCTCCAGTGATGAAATCATCATCACTATTCATCTTACCATATACAGGAAAGAATATGAGATTATAATTTTGGCCCCTTTCACCTTTTGATACCTATGCATTTTAGATACAATATTGCCACCACTGAAGAAGTGGACACATGAAGGTTTCCGGCTCGCTATACACTGCACATTCCGTCGCTCCCCTTCAACCCTTCCCGTGCACAGGACTTTAATTTTGGTTTACTAGGGAATAAACACTTATTGTATAGAAAACAATCGGCCGAAGATGCAATTTCGACCGATTGTTGCTAATTATAAAGGATTATTCTTTGATTGAAGGTTTTTTACACACTCTATCATGCCTGTTTTAGATACAGCTCTTCTGGATTACCATAATTTCAGTATACCAATAACAATAAAGCCCGCCGAAATTGAATCTTCGGCGGGCTACTCTACTTATTTTGTTGTATTCACTAAATAAAATTCGTTCATATCTTTATAATATTTGTTTAAGGAATGAGTCGAAACCTCATACCATTCAGCGATTTCTTTTATACTCCAGTAAGGACCTTCAAATAATTTATGTTCTTGGCCAAAGCGGATGGCACCAGCAGCGACGGCTCCTTCTTTTCTCGCATTTGGTTGATTGATGACTAAATAATCTTCAATAATACTAACCAATTTTTCAGGATACCGATTATGGTTCTCTAGTCTTTCCGTTACTTCAATCAATATTCCCGCTTCAAAATTTGTAAATTCTCCACCGTCATAGCCATTTGAGCCAAGCATTTCCCAGAATGCAATCAGATGATTTTGCAAGAACTTAGATGACTCTTCATTATTTGTAGTAGAATTTTCCCTTGCAAATGTCGTGATTGAATCATGGTGATCAGTTGGAAGGAAAATTAAACTTGAAACAGCTAAATAGTGGTTCTCGTTTAAGTTAATATCAGGTAGCTTAAAGCAGAAAACATGCACACCTATCGGAACAGGCTTTTCACTTTCGCGTTTCAAATACAGCGTTTCGTTTGTAAATATGTCTTTTACTAACATAAATTCTAGTTCCACGCCAACTACTTCTCCGAGGAGTACAGTCGGTGTTTTCCAATGTTCTAACACTTCGACTATAGCTGGTCGTACTACTCTTTTTTGTTGTTTTTCAACATACTTTAGCCAAATTTCAGGTTTCGTATGGAAGAAGAATTCATCAATGGCAATGGCCTCAATCATTTCTTCAACTAAGAATTTGTCTAACTTAGATTTCCATTCGTTCATCACAATTTGCAAAGCAGGTAAATCTTTTCGTTCCGGATATTCATCATAAAATAATTGTAATAGGCGATCTAACTCTTCTGAACGTACTTCGTCAATCGTGACCGCTTGTTTACTTTCACAACACTTTTTATACTTTTTACCGCTTCCACATAGGCATGGATCATTACGTCCTATCATATAAAACACGTCCTTCATTAAAAAAGTTTACGACCTAGTGTAGCATGCATTTCGTATTGAATAAATGAGACGATGGACGTGGGCCTTATGGATAGTGAATTATGGAGCGTGGAAACTTAAAATACTTTGCATCTTATTTATATCTTGATAATGGTAAGAATTTTAAATATCAATGCCTATGACAGCCCATTATTTTTGTGAAATCCCATCAATATTGGCACTTGAAAACCCCGAGTTATCTGTCTATTTAGATAAAGAAGGATTATAATAGAAGTAAAGATAAGGAGGTGTCAACATGGACATAAATCGTAACTTAGAGCGTTGGCAAAACGAAGGTTTTATCGACCAAACGACAGTCAATCAGATTCTTGCTTTCGAGCATTTACAGCCTAAGCCAAAGAAACTTCCTCTTCTCTTAATCATTGGACTTATATTCTTTTCACTGGCCGTTTTTAGTTTCATCGCAGCAAATTGGCAAGTCATGCCTGATATGCTAAGGATTACGCTAGTTTTGTTATTAATGTGGATGTTTTACGGATTTGGTTATTTATCTGAACAGAAAAAATTTGGGCAGCCTATTATTTTCCGACTCATTGGGCTTGGCATGTTTGCCGCTAGTATTATCATCACAATCCAAACTTTTCATCTTTCCATTTCTAATTCGATTTTACCTTGGGCCATTTTTATTGCTGCACTTGCACATTATTTTTACTGGCGCCATCAATCATATGCTTTTATTGGGCTTATTTTTGGGGCACAAGTGTTAATTACATCAATTCCCACAATAGGTTGGTTCGAATGGGGCAGTTTCATCATCGTTTCACTAGGATGGTTTTATTTTAGCCGTAATCCCCTTCCAATCGTGTTTAGCTGGCTTTTGTTGTTTGGTTCAGGCCTTATGCTTTGGAGTCTCGTTGACTACAAGAGTGTACTCTGGCCCGTTTGGACGCTGTTTGCATTAGTTGTGTTACTTCTTCTCGTACCTGAAAAAGAACGGATTCTTCGTCCGCTCTATCTTATCATCGGTGGCATTCAATTGGTCGTTTACTTGGCCGTTCGAGGTGAAACAGCGCTGTCCCTCGTTGAACTAAACTTAACCGAATCAATTTCACTTGTCATTGTAGCCACAGGTATTCTTGCACTGTGCTATAAACGTTTTCGAGCAATTACTTGGATTTCTGTACTAGGTCTTGTCGGTGTTCTGCTCTTTGACGATACTGCAATTGGTCTTGCAATATTAGCGGAAGTAGTTGCACTTGCCTATTTAATCATTAGACATCGACAAGAAAAGCCACTTGCACTTGCCTTTGTATATTTCATTGCTGTACAGTTTGTGCTGTATTTCATCTATGCCTGGGAACGACTTGATATGTCTCTCTTTTTTCTTATTGGAGCGCTTCTACTTTTCACATTGTCTGGCATTGCCTGGAGAATGAATCGTAAGAAAGTAGGTGTCTCATCTTGAAATCGATATTATTTCCCTTTCTACAGACAGTTTTTGTACTTGTTATTGCTTCGAGTTTTTATGCCATCTCTTGGTTTGGTGAAGAATTCATTTTACGAGCGGAGCCATACGATCCGTTTGACCCATTCTATGGTGAATACGTGCTCTTGCAATACCCTGATTTGAAACCGACGTCTTCCTTACAACAAGGTGATGTATATTTTACTCTAATAGAAGGCGATGATGGCTACGCCGTTATAGATCGTATCGAAAATCAAACCTTTACTGGTGCAATAAAAGGGACATATTATGATACTCGAATTACAACACAGCAACTCGAACAATATTATGTTGAACAAGGAACCGGTCCAGATTTTGAAGAGGCTCGTGAACTGAGGATTTTCCTTGACGTTGCTCCATGGGGTACCATCCGACCTACTTATTTAGAAAAAAGACAAGATTGAAAGTGAAGAACCGGTAGAAGATTAATCGCCTCTACCGGTTCTTCTATACTTTCCTTTTTGAATGAATCAATTTCATAATAAAAAATCT
>NZ_ALJG01000217.1 GCF_000286315.1 Paenisporosarcina sp. TG20
TTCATAATCAACACGCTTGGTATGGTCAATTACTATTTGACCGAAAACTAACCGCAAGTTTCAAGCAAGTGAAGGCGAATAAAGGTGCAGGTGGAGTCGATGGTGAGACGATTGAAAGTTACGAGGCAAATCTCGAAACAAATATCTTTGACCTACTTGATAGTTTAAGAAGAAAAGAATACAAATCAAGTCCCGTCAGACGTGTGTACATTCCTAAAAAGGATGGAAAAAAAGAGACCGCTTGGAATCCCGACCATTGAAGACCGCATTGTTCAACAAAGTCTGGTCGACATTCTCCAGCCGAAGTTTGAAGAAAGGCTCTTCCATAATTGGTCGGTTGGTTATCGTCCGAATCGAGGGGTAAAGCGTGCCTTGCAAATTATCCTTTGGAATATTGAATCGGGATATAATTATTTACGATGCGGATATTAAAGGTTTCTTTGACAATATTCCGCATAAAAGTTTGATGAAGGTATTGAAGAAGTTCGTTTCCGATAGAACAGCACTTTGTCTGATTGAACAATTTCTCCATTCTGGATACATGGAAGACGGGAAAGTCCTTGATATTGAATCTGGAACACCGCAAGGTGGTGTCATTTCGCCGTTACTTGCTAATGTTTATTTGAATGAACTTGATTGGGAACTTGACTTACACGGATTGCGGTTCGTACGTTATGCAGATGATTTTCTTATTTTCGCAAAAAGTAAAGAAGACATTCAACGTGCCATTACAATTACTAAAACTAAGTTAGCAGAATTAGGATTAGAAATTGCGGAAGGAAAGACTAGAGTAGTGGATTTCAAAAAGGAAGACTTTGATTTCCTAGGCTTTACTTTTCAGCATTGGCAATTGAACGAGAAAGGGAAATCTGTATTCTTTGTATTGCCAAAGGAAGAATCCATTAAAGATTTTCGTCTCAAAATCAAGCGGAAGACACCCAAGATACTAACTCTCGACAAAGAGGAATGGATTAACCGTGTAAATCCTATTATAAGAGGAAAGGTAAATTATTATTCTCTTGTAGTCCAAGCTATTCAGGAAAATACGGAACTTGGTCAGAAAAGTCACTGTGTGACGAGGAAAATCCGGAGGATTTTAGATTCTTTAGATGGATATATTCGTAGGCGACTTCGGGTGGCTTTCATTCATGAACATCCAAGTCAAATCAAAGAGTACAAGATGCGTTATAAATGGAACAATGAGTTCTTCATTTCGCTCAAATTAGTTCCGAGTTTATGGCTTTATCTAAACAAAGCCTATGACATGACACTTGAAGATTTCGCGAGGGATAAGAAAAATAATGCAAAACGAAAATACGAATTAAAGAAACGCCGTGCAAAAGAAAAAGGCGTAGAGCTTTTTACTTCTCTAAGCCTTCAGAAAATGCGTAATGCCTGGAATGCATAACACTCTTGAGTTTTGTAACATATTGGTAAGCCGTATGCCTAAATAGGGCACGTGCGGTTTGATAAGGGGGAAGCCATGAAAATGGTTTCCCTACTTTATTATAAGGACCTCATGATCTAGTCTTCCGTTTTTAATACCCTATTAAGACCAGATAATTCCGTTTTACTGAGTAAAGACATGAAAAAGTGGCACCTTTCCTTGAGGTGAGCCACTTCTTGTTCAATTAGAGAGCATAGTCATATTCATCAAGACCGAATTTAGCGTAATAACCAATTTGAAGACGGGTCAAGGCAACTCAAATCGTTCAAGTCATCCGCTTTTGAATTTCCATATAGTTTTGAGTGAAAACAAGATGTTCTTCAACGATAGGTACCACCCAGATTGAATTTAGATAACATAACTAATCGAATCAGAGGATTAATAGAAATTAATTGATAAAATACTTTTATAACTAAAAGTTTTGCGATAGATATGATATCAATATTATTTAAGATATTGTGGGACAAGAAGAGCAAACGATATCCTAATTTATATTTTTTTTACTCTTGGTCTTTAATGACATAATGCATATTAATTAGCGTTGCCAAAAGTCGGTGTACAGTTACTTTTGAGTAAGTTCACTTTTTCAGCCAATCGGGTGATTTGAATTCAATCAGGGTATTCTGACAACGTTACCAAAAGATTTAACGCCCGTTCTACTGATTGGACATTCGACCTCGTACACATCTTTTTCTTGTTTGCAGATGTTTCTGAACATAGATCATCAAACAAACTTCTTAATTATCATAAGTTCCTTTTCTCACTTTGGAAAATATTTAATACTTGTTCAAAATTTAATTATCTAATAATTTGAAAAACTATTGAAATTAGTTTTTTACAAATATATAATATAATTTATGGAACAGAGTTCTACTATGTGGAACACAACAGTTTCTAAATTGAATCTAAGTCAAGCGCGTTATGCTCACTAGTTACTGTTGAATAATTTGAGCTTACTTTTTACTAACTTAAGATGAACTATAAAATTTCATGAAATGTAATTCTAGTAGAGTCTTGGTGTAAAAATTTCTTGAGATTTTAGAGAGCAAAGAAAGAGGTCACAAAATGAAGTTAGCCATGATTGGTCTTGGCAAAATGGGCTATAACCTAGCGCTGAACTTATTGGAACATGGTCATGAAGTAGTAGCCCATGATTCAAACGTAATACAAATAGAAAAAATTGTTGCAGAGGGTGCTATTGGTGCGATTACTTTGGAAGAAGTTGTTCAAAATTTAGAAACACCACGTGTTTGTATATTACAAGTACCTCATGGCGAGATTACTGGAAGCGTTATCAATACATTGAAACTGATGTTAGATAAAGGTGATATTATCATTGATGGTGGAAATTCCAACTATCTTGAGTCCATGCAGTTTGGAAGAGAATTAATGGAATATGGGATACATTTTCTTGACTGCGGAACAAGCGGTGGGGTCGAAGCTGCCAAAGATGGATTGTGTATCATGATTGGGGGAAATCCGGAAGCATTCAAAATCGTTGAACCAGCACTTAAAGATATCTCGGTTGAAAATGGTTACATGTATACCGGGGAACTTGGTAGTGGTCACTTCCTAAAAATGATACACAATGGTATCGAGTATGGAATGATGCAGGCCATGGCTGAAGGATTTGAAATTCTTGAAAAAAGTGAATTTGACTATGACTTGGAAGCAGTAGCGAAAGTTTGGAACAATGGTTCTGTTATTCGTTCTTGGTTAATGGAACTAATTGAAAGTGCCTTCTCCAAGGACCCCAAATTGAATGAGATCAAAGGAATCATGCATTCTTCCGGAAGTGGGAAATGGTCCGTCGAAACAGCAATGAATTTGCAAGTTCCGGCACCGGTTATCACGATGTCACTCCTGATGCGTTACCGTTCTTTGGAGGAAAATACCTTTACTGGCAAAGTAGTTGCTGCACTTCGCAATGAATTCGGTGGCCATGAGGTTGTAAAAAAATAATTTTAGAAATCAAAAGTAGATTTAAATATTTTCGTAGTAGCAATGTTGGTATATGATGCAATTAAAGAGGTTTATAAAGTAATAGCTATGAAGTGAAAAAAATCGACACATTAAAGTAGATGTTATTTTATGATATTGCATCACAGTTATTGAACTTTTTCTACACTAGTTACCATATTGTACTCGGGTACACTGCCAGTGGAGTTTTAGCGAAGGAATTAATTACTTCTCTAGACTCATTTTCATTAGTGTCGGTTCCATTTTTTTATCCTTGCTGGTGAAATCATGTGTAAGGGTGACATTGTTGTTCATAACGTTTATTCCTAAACTTGTATTACTATTCCTTTGATTTAGTGTATAAGGACTATAAATAAAAAGGTTGGATTTGATGAAAAATTTAGATGTGTTTACTTTTGGAGAGACTATGATCCTATTTCAACCGGAACAAATGATGTCTCTCGAATATGTGCACCAATTTCCAAAACGCATTGGTGGTGCAGAATCGAACGTGGCAATTGGATTAAGCAGACTAGGCCATTCTGTAGGATGGTTTAGTAAACTTGGTGATGACCCGTTCGGTCGTTACATTCAAAAATATGTACGAGGGGAAGGGGTCGACACTTCTTCTTGCCTGTATACGGATAAAGCACCGACAGGACTTATATTCAAAGAGCAATTGTCTCCGGAAGATATGAATGTATATTATTACCGTAAGAATTCTGCGGCAAGTTTGATGGTACCTGAAGATTTGGATGAAAAGTACATCGCACAGGCAAAAATCCTACATATCAGCGGTATCACACCAGCATTAAGTGAAACGTGTTATCAAACTGTGATGCGTGCGATTGAGATTGCAAAACAAAACAGCACGATGATAGTATTTGATCCTAATCTGCGATTGAAACTTTGGACAGCTGAAAGAGCGAAACAAGTATTCAACGAGATTGCTATCAGCTCTGATGTCATCCTCCCAGGACTTGATGAAGGTCAATTAATGACCGGGAAGACAGACGTGAAAGAAGTGGCAGAGACTTTGATGGGTGACTCAGATAAAACCATTATCATCAAGCTTGGCAATAATGGTGCTTACTTGCATACGAAAAACGAGAAGGCATATATTGAAGGCTTTCCTGTTAAACAGATTGTCGACCCAGTTGGTGCAGGAGACGGATTTGCAGCGGGAATCATCAGTGGGATATTACGACAAGAACCGCTATCTACCGTGGTCAGACGAGCAAATGCCGTTGGAGCAATAGTAGTTGGAGTTATTGGTGATGTTGAAGGTTTACCGACATTCGCTGCTGTGGAACAATTTATGAGACCAGCTGGTGATGCAAGAGACGTAAAACGCTAAATCAGAGGGGAGATCAAACATGATGAAATGGGAAAATTTAATTCGCCTTAAAGAATCGGGACTTATCGCTGTTATTCGTAGACCAAAAAAATCACAGATTCATTATATTGCTGAAGCCCTTGTTGAAGGTGGAACAGGAGCTCTTGAAATCACACTTGATACTCCAGGCGCATTGGAAATGATTAAAGAATTAAAAGAAAAATTCAATGAGCGAGTGCTTGTTGGTGCAGGTACTGTATTAGATGCTGTTTCAGCAAAAAGTGCAATTGATGCTGGATCAGATTTCATATTCTGTCCGAGCTTCGATATCGAAACCATTCAAATGACCAACCGTTACGGCAAGATTTCTATTCCGGGAGTCATGACACCGACGGAAATCGTTCAAGCATACTCTGCAGGAGCTGATTTGCTGAAGATATTCCCAGGGGCAGCTCTTGGTGAAGACTATATTAAAGATTTACAAGGTCCACTTGGGCATATTCCAATGATGCCTACTGGCGGTGTCAGCATCGACAATGTTGAAACATTCATCAAGAATGGGGCTGTGGCTGTTGGTGTAGGAGGTTCATTAGTGGACAGTAAAGCGGTTGCTGAAGAACGCTATGAAGTGCTAACAGAGACGTCAAAAGAGTTTATCAGAAGAATCCAAAATGCCAGAAGCAAGAATTAGACTGCCAAAGGACAAGCGCTGAATTAAAGCTGAAATCAAGGCATCCAAAAGGGAGTTACATTAACTGCTATGCAACGCTAGTGACTGGTAAAAAACTAATCAGTTTATTCACTAAAAATACAGAATAACTTTACTTGAAGCTGCAGGAAATGAATTTGATTAAATTGATACCTCATAAAATCTCATTTTTATGAATTTCCATAAATTTAGTGGTGCCACCCACAGCAATTTAAGGGGATATTTAGTCAAAAAAACATTAATTTTATCAACTATTTTTATTTATTCCTCAATTTGATCCCAAAATCGACCATGGGTGGCACCTTTTACTGGCGACCGTCAGGTTTTCACTTAAAACTATATAGTAAACCTAACAACGTCCAAAATTTCATCTTCGGACGTTTATTTTATGTAAAATATTCCAGTCTCTTCTTTCATCTCCCAAGGCGGTTTTATTAGTAGCATTAAATTTCTTTGATTAGTTTCGACTCCAGCAAGGCTTTTAAATAAAGGACTTAAAGAAAATTCCAATTTTAAATAGTGTCCCGGGGATTCAAACAATTATCTTCAGCTGTTTTCTCGTTCATTATGTCCAACAGAATAGGGAAATTTAATGATCCCCTTTATTCCCCTAAGGTAAATAAAGGTAAATCCTATAACAGTGTCGAATACTAAGATATAAATACATAATTTAGGGGTGAAGTGATGAGTCCTGGGAACATTGTTACCAGTTTTTTAAAGAGAATCACCATGATTTAGATAAACCAAAAGTTGTGGAGCATCCATGTTTACACCTGGCATTCTATTTAGCGAGTTGGGGGATGTTAAGAAATTCATTTTTACTGTAAAGGGATTATTTAATTGTAAATTGTCAACTCAAGTCGAACACGGTAAATAGTCCATGAATATCTCAAAAGCTGTGTTGTAGTTAAGCACTTTTCTTGGTATTTGATTGAAATTCAAGAGAAATTCGATTATTTCATTCTGGGTCATCTTACTGAAATCCGTTCCTTTTGGATAGGTTCTCCTGATTCGGTCGTTCGTATTTTCATTGGTTCCACGTTGACCAGGGGCACCAGGATCAGCGAAGTAGAGAGGTATTTCTAAAGCCTTTTCCACCTTAATCCATTGATGAAATTCCTTTCCTCTGTCAGCAGTGATGGATTTCACCATTTTCTTAGGAAGGTTTTTCAACAACGAAATGATAGCTTGAGATGCCGCAGCAGCCGATTTTGTGGGCAATTTTTGAATAATTGTGAATCTACTTGTGCGCTCTGTTGGGGTCAGAATCTGACTCTTATGAGCCTTGCCAATGATTGTATCCACTTCCCAGTGTCCTACTTGATTCCGGGGTGCATAACGGGTATGAATTTCTTTTAATTGAGGCATTTTCCCCCGTGTTTCTAATTCATTGTTTTTAAGCTTTTTCCCCTTACGAATGAACAACTTTTGCGATAAATTAAACAGACCAAGAGCAGCATAGCGATAGATGGTTGAAACACTAATAGTAAAGGGTTTCCCATGAATTTTACGATAGCGTTTTACAATGCTTTAAGGGGACCAGCCCAATTTTAAATGAGTGAGAATATGTTCGATTGCTTCATGATACAAAGTACGTTTACAACCACAGTTATCTCGCTTGGTCTCATAATCAAGCTGTGCCACAATAGCAGTATAAGGTGCAACGCGAGCTAGCTCATAATTGATGGTGCTTTTACTTCGATTTAACTGTCTAGCAATGTAGGAAAGAGACTTGCCATCCAGTATGTAAGCTTCGATAAATATGCGTTCCTGTGATACGATATGATGGTAGCTCATTAGGGACACTCCTTTAGTTGATTAGCGTTAACTACTGTGTACCCTAATGAGCTATTTTTTTATCAACCGTTCGACTTTAAATGATAATCTACAAATACATAAAGAATTTATTTAGAAAGCAGTCCCAGGGACAGAAACAAACAAACTTGTTTTGAGGATATAAAGTTTGAATTTCATCATGAGAATTTTTCTTTGGTGTTATACCACAAATAAAGTTAAAGCTAAAATCATTGATTTGTATAGTATTCACTTATTTTCCTCCTAAATTGAATACTCTATCTTATTTAATTAAGAGTAGCACATCCAAATTAATACAGATAGTATTGGAGTGTTGTGGTTGATTGGTGTGTTTGTAATATAATGTTCTTCTCGAAGAATATAACAACTGAACCAATGTCACAGGTGGAATGTTTCCGGAAATACTTTGTTTAAAAAGTAGACGAAGATAAACATAGTAATTCGCGTCCCAGGGGCAGAAAGAAAAATACCGTAAATTCTAGCGGGAAAAATCATACCTGCTAAATGTAATCCATATACGTATAAAAGACTTATACATAATAAGAGGTGTGAAAAATGAAGAATCAAAGAAGAGCCTCCAACTCTAGTTTGGAAAGAGTAAATGAACTCGAACTGAAACTAAAGGAAATGGAAGAGGTAGAAGAAGATCCCGCAAACAGCCATTTACAACAGAAGAAAACGCAGGTACGTAATAAACTAATGAATTTGAAAATCAAACTGGACACGGCAAGTGACAAAGAAAAGGATGACTATATTGGTGAAATAATGGAAACGGCTCTATATGCGAAAACTGGAAAGTCCCGGAATCCGCAAGCAGCTTTAGACACCTACAGCCAGATTATTCAGCTTGATCGGGAAAATCCAGATGCGTATTATCGTTATGCCTTCCTACATTACTCGAATCGTCACTGGTTAAAAGCAATTGACTATTTCCAAAGAGCTTTGGACAACCAAAGCAGAGATAAATCAAACTTGCCACTAGCCCAAGATCAAGTGATAAAAGCAAGACTGTTCATCGGTTATTGTGCTGCGCAAATTGCTAAGAAAGCTCTTCAAGAAGCAAATGAATTGGACACAGGAATATTTGATTTGCCAGCTGAAGGGATTAGTATTCAAGATTTATCAAATTGTCACGATACATTGTCTAGAGGGATTGTAGAAGAGTATTTGGTGTATTACGTGAAATAAATTTGGAATAGTAGTAAAAAGAATTAGATAAATGTCATTCATCTAGGCTAATTAAAAGTGAGGGAGTGTAATTTTGAATCGTACTGAGTTTTTGAAAATTCTTAAACAAATTATGGAAAGCGAAGAAGGGTGTACGACGAAAACTACAGCGAAAAAGGGGGAAGGGTTTGTTCTTTATAATCGTCACGGTATAAAGTGGGGGCAAATAGATACGAAAGAGAACTATGTCAGATTGGTGTTTGACTTAAAACCGGGTTCGCTATCGGAGAAAAGGTTTATTGATAACACAGGCCTATCAATTACACCTCCACGGAAACTACTTACAGGGTATCGTTATACAGTATCAAATAATGGTAAAGGTCATGATCAGCTAATTTTATTCTTGAAAGATGCGTTTTTGACAGAACAAACAGAAACATTAAATGACATTCTCATATATGTTAAAGAATTTGTCGCTCAATCAGGCTTTAAAAGTCAGCCAAGTAGGTAATATCTTTGTTCAATAATTGAAATATAGAGTTGGTTATATCATGAACGTAGATCAAATAGTGTCTGAATTACATGATATTTTTAATAAGTCGTTCATAATTTGTGTCCCAGGAAATGATTATTCACTAAAATGTATAAAATAAGAAACCACCAATCTACTGTAACCTGATTGGTGGTTTCTTCTGTATCATACACAAGAACCGGAATAGTCATTATGCACTAACCCCAGTGGATGACATCCCCTAGAACCAGATAAACTTTCAATTTGATAAAAGCTACATATATATGAAAAGAGATTTTTAATATTCGATTCACTAATTTATATATTACTCTCCCAAGGAAAATAAAGGTAAATTTGATAACATTGTCGAATACATAGATATAAATACATAATTTAGGGGTGAGTTGACAACCGTCGGTTCAAGTCATGGGAACATTGTTACAAGTTTTTTAAAGAAAATCACCATGATTTAGGTAGATATCTTCAATGAGTAATATATTAATTAACAGATTGTCGCATAAATCATTTATACAAATATTTTAATTGGAGGTATTAACATTGATTTTAAATCGCTTAAGTTCGAATGTTTTATATTTGCCAAGTGATATTGAAAGATATCGAACAACGTCTGCACAAAAAGAGAGAGAATCTATTAGGGATGATTTTGAGAGGGATTATGGTAGGGTGATACATTCCGCGGCTTTTAGAAGACTTCAGGGTAAAACTCAAGTTATCGGAATTGAAGAAGGGGATTTCCACCGTACTAGACTGACGCATTCAATGGAAGTAGCCCAAATTGCAAGAGGTATATGTATATTATTAAATAATAATTATAAAAAATTAATGAAAGATGGTCAGTTAGATACTTCTTTAATTGAGACTGCTTCATTAGCTCATGATCTCGGGCATCCTCCATTTGGTCATAAGGGTGAAAGGTCCCTCCATAAGAAAATGCGAGCGCATGGCCTTGGATTTGAAGGTAATGCACAGACATTTAGAATTCTAACAAGATTAGAAGGTAAGGATAATGGGCTAAATTTAACAAGAGGTTCCTTACTTTCAATTGTTAAGTATCCGGCGGTTATAACAGACGTAGAAAATCCAAATGTTTATCATGAAAGTAATGATTTTAAACCTCCTAAATCTAGTGTATATTCTGAGGATATTGATGTGTTCGAGTGGCTAATAAAAGACTTTACAGCGGATGAAAAAAAAAGTTTTATGTCGATTGAAAAAAAAAGGCTAGTTGTAAAATTAAATGCAACAGCTTAAAAGATGAAAAACCACAGATAAACCGTGTATGATTAAATTGTCAAAAAAATCATCAATACGGGAGGTTTATCTATG
>NZ_ALJG01000218.1 GCF_000286315.1 Paenisporosarcina sp. TG20
AAAGAGTTGTTGCGATTGTTTTTAGCTAGCCTATGTTGAATTGGTTTAGCAATTTTAATACCACTTGGTCTAAATGGTTTAGCTGGAACACTTGCTGTTACGTTTACCCATATATAATTTCGATTATCGTAATCACTTTTTTAATGCTTTCTATCGCTCATTTACTTTTACGGAAACAATAAAAACCTTCCAATTAAATGGAAATATTGTTATTAATTTTCACTGTCGTTTTTGGGGCAATGCTTATCTACACATTATTTAGTCAGGGGATATAGAGCATGATGAAATAACTAAAATATCTATCCATAGTATTTGGGAGTGGTTTTTTAATTCTGTCTAGATGTGGTCAAGAAGTAATCGAGGATAGTTTCACAACAAGTGCAGTTCATTCGGAAAATTTAGAATCTGTTTCGTTAAGATAGTTGGATTCATTTGAGTATCATGTGATTTTACGGTGAGCTCCGCCGTTTCAAATTTGGATGGTGTTCAATATGTAGAGTTTGAGGGTTCAGAGGAAACTAAACTTACATTTGATACATCAAAAATTAGTTTAAATGAAATTGAAAAAGTGATTACTGATTTAGGATAGAAATAAGGAAATAGGAAAGTTTAAGATAAAACAGGAGGATGGTAAAGATGAATAAATTTAAAGTGAAAATTCAAGGAATGACTTGTAGGGGGTGTGAAGAACACATAGAAGTAGCACTTGAAAATATTGGGGCCAAAAACATTGAAGCTAGTTTTCGTCGTGGTGAAGCAGTATTTGAGTTACCCGATAAGATTGGGGTTGAAAATGCAAAAAAGGCGATTGATGAAGCAAAATATCAACCTGGAGAAATAAAAGAATTGTCATCACAAGAAAATGTAGTGTTAGGTAATGAAGGCGATTATGATTTACTTATCATTGGTTCTGGTGGAGCTGCTTTTTCGGCTGCGATTAAGGCAATCGAATACGGTGCAAAAGTTGGGATGATTGAGCGTGGAACGGTTGGGGGAACCTGCGTGAATATTGGTTGTGTTCCATCAAAAACACTTCTTAGAGCAGGGGAAATCAATCATTTAGCAAAATCAAATCCATTTACAGGGTTACAAACATCTGCTGGAGAAGTGGATTTAGCTTCTTTAGTAAATCAGAAAGATGAATTAGTCAGTGAGCTTCGTAATAAAAAGTATATTGATTTAATCGATGAATATGGCTTTGAATTAATTGAAGGTGAAGCGAAATTTGTTGATGAAAATACCGTTGAGGTAAGCGGAAATAAATTGTCTGCAAAACGCTTTCTAATCGCAACGGGTGCATCTCCTTCTTTACCTCTTATTTCTGGACTTGAAGATGTGGAGTATCTGACAAGTACAACGTTACTTGAATTAAAAAAAGTGCCAAAACGGTTAACGGTTATTGGTTCAGGATATATCGGATTGGAGCTTGGACAACTGTTTCATAATCTAGGTTCAGAAGTAACGCTTATACAAAGAAGTGATCGTCTATTAAAAGAATATGACCCAGAGATTTCAGAAGCAGTTGAACAAGCTCTAGTTGAACAAGGCATAAACCTTGTAAAAGAGGCAACTTATGAGTATGTAGAAGAAGTTGGAGAGATAAAAAAGGTCCATGTTACAGTAGATGGTAAGAAAAAAGTCATTGAATCAGAGCAATTACTTATTGCAACAGGAAGAAAACCAAATACGGATAAATTAAACTTAAGTGTAGCAGGGGTTGAAGTTGGTTCTCGTAAAGAAATAGTGATAAATGACTTTGCTAGGACTAGTAATGAAAAGATTTATGCAGCAGGTGATGTAACACTAGGACCTCAATTTGTATACGTAGCAGCGTATGAAGGTGGAATTGTAGCTGATAATGCTATTGGTGGATTAAATAAAAAATTAGATTTATCCGTTGTTCCTGGGGTTACATTTACAAATCCTTCGATTGCCACCGTTGGTTTAACAGAAGAACAAGCAAAAGAAAAAGGCTACGAAGTGAAAACATCTGTATTACCTTTAAGTGCTGTTCCAAGAGCGATTGTCAATCGTGACACAACAGGTGTCTTTAAGCTTGTTGCGGATGCAAAAACGCTGAAGGTGTTAGGAGTTCATATTGTATCTGAAAATGCAGGAGATGTAATTTATGCGGCGACATTAGTCGTTAAATTCGGGTTAACCGTACAAGATTTAAAAGAAAGTCTTGCACCATATTTAACAATGGCAGAAGGTTTAAAATTAGCTGCTCTTACGTTTGATAAAGATGTATCAAAATTATCTTGTTGTGCAGGATAGAATCTGTTTTCTGCTATAAATGGATCATAAGTACACAAAGTAAAGCTCGATTTTTTTTATAAGGGGTACAGCCAATATTTTGGATTTTGTTAGTTAAGCAAGTTTAAATAGGGTGAAAAATTAAATGTTGGAAATTTATTATTGGGAATGAGTTTTGGTGTCAAATGTTTGTCTAATTTTAGATATAATTCAGTTAAGTATTAGAAGTTCCGAAAACAAGCGTTTGTGGGACAGTCGTTCTTCAACTAACGGTCAGGATTTTTTAATAACAAAGAATAAATCACTATTGACTTTTTACCTTTGGTACGGGGTTCATACTATTATAGACCCTCGGAGTTTCTAGGGTGAAATCGAAGCATTTTCCAAAAATTCACTGAAAATTGAGCTTTTTGAAGAAGTGGATCTTTGTTTTCGAAATATTTCCAAAAAGGGCATGCCAAAGAAGCGTCACGTATTTGTTGGATTAACCTCGACAAGGGCATGCACCGTACTGATTACCATCACTTCTATATGACAATAAAAAACCTTTTAGTAAAGGATAGAATCCCATACCTTTTCGTCCTTTCGGATCTTGTTTCCGCAAAACAGGTACAGAATTAGGCAACTCAAACAAAGTCTGCTCTTGTATCGCTTGTTCATTTTCCGCTGGATTCTTTCTGTGCTGTTCAAGGCGTGCCTGCAGATATTGTAGCTTATGAGAAAAGTAAAGTACTTCCCATGGAAAACGGAGAGCCACCTTAGCAAAAGGCAACTGAAGAATGTGATTGGAGTAAGGCGATTCTGGGAAATGAAAAGAATCCTGAAGATAGATTACATTTGAATAATTATTTGGTATACTATTAGCAGTCATGACAAAACTCCTTTAATGGTTGCTTGTACCTCCATTATACTAAAGGTTTTCGTCATGACTTTTCTTTTTCATCAAAATGGACAAGTTTTCATTATCCATGAATTACCTGTAATTAATTAGGGTTATAATGTAGGGAACACGGCTTATTTGACCTAATTTTGGTCCAATGGCTTCTCGCAGAAGTAAAAAGGCTCGTTCTCAGTAAAGAATACGAGATCAAAAAACCTTGTATTTCTTGTTTGGGTTGGTATTTACAAGGGTTACGAAATTTTGACGGAGGCTCTCTAATAGATTTTGAGTTAAAAGGGATGCGATGAAAAAGAAAAGAATGTAAACTAGAAACTAAGATCTATTGACTATAAGAGTACGATTTAGGAGAGGAGGCGTTAGTCAAATGACTTCAAAAAAAAATGACATTATTTGCACAGTCTCCAGCCTATTTCATTCTAAAGGATACGAGAATACCAAGCTTGGTGAAATTTTAGCTGAAACAGGGATTGGGAAGGGGCAGTTCTATCATTATTTTAAGTCGAAGCGGGATTTAGGAGAAGGGGTCATTGATCATATGATTTCTGAAATGGTAGAAGGTTTGTTTGACAACATCCTTGATCAACCTCTCCCTCCGAAAGTGAAACTAAAGAAAATGCTCGATAAAATTCTAATATTACAATTAGAGCATGAAGGGAAGCGTGGATGTCCCATTGGTAATCTAGCCATTGAATTAAGTGAGCATGATCCAATATTTAGAGAAAAGTTGGCACTTTTTTTTGAACAGTGGGAGGAAAAAATTCAACAGACTCTTGATGAGATGAAACGAAATGGTGAGTTCGACTCTAAACTCAACACATTAAAAAAAGCGCGTGCGATGATTGCCACCATTGAGGGTGGACTTTTATTAATGAAAAATAAACAGGACGTAGAAGTGTTTCGGGATATAATCGAAATGATTCAATTTGAATATCGAATATAAAAGTAGATATTGAACATTGTGTAATCTACGCAAAAAAGAAAAATGGATGAAACCAAGCATTTACGTTGACTCCGTTCTTCTTTTTATATTAAACTTTGTTGTACCTACCTGTTGGTACAACTTTATTTGAAAAGTTAAGAATAACTTTAGGTAAAGAAATACAACCTACAGAGACAAATATATGGAGGTAATCAAAAGTCATGACTAAAGAAAATTTTTCGGCATTATTTTCATCAACGAATATAAAAGATATTCAAATAGCAAATCGTATCGGTTTAGCTCCTATGACACGTACAAGTGCGACACCGGAAGGATTAGCAACAGAAAAAATGGTTCAATATTATACGAATTTTGCAAATGGAGGTTTTAGTCTCATCCTAACAGAGGGTACTTATACTGATGGTCAATATAGCCAAGGCTATTTCAATCAACCAGGAATTAGCAATGAAGAACAAATTAATGCATGGAAAAAAGTCACGAAGTCTGTTAAACAACAAGGTGCTAAAATCTTCGTACAACTTATGCATGCAGGTGCATTGTCACAAGGAAATCGCTTCACTTCTGAAACCGCTGGGCCTTCTGCTGTTAAACCACTTGGTGAACAACTTGGTTTCTATGGTGGGAGTGGAGAGTTTGCTCTACCGAAGGAAATGACGGAAGCTGACATTACAGATGTCATAAAAGGATTTGTAGTTGCTGCTAAAAATGCCAAGGAAGCAGGCTTTGATGGCATCGAAGTACATGGAGCAAACGGATATGTTCTGGATCAATTTTTAACGGACTATACAAATCAACGTCAGGACCAATATGGTGGATCTCTTGAAAATCGTCTTCGCCTACCAATTGAGGTAGTCGAAGCTGTTCGTGAAGCTGTTGGTCCCGATTACCCAGTAGGAATTCGTCTTTCACAGGCTAAGGTAAATGATTCTGATCATAAATGGAAAGGTGAAGAGTCTGACGCTGAAGTCATTTTTAACAAATTAGTTGATGCAGGCGTTGACTATATCCATATTGCTGAGCCTAATGCGGCTGCATCTGCGTTTGGGGAGACTGGTCCATCTCTTATCGAACTTGTGAAAAAATATACGAATACAGTTGTCATTGCAAATGGTTCTTTAGGTGATCCAGCTGTAGCCGAAGCACTACTTAATGAAGAGAAAGCTGATATTGTAACGGTAGGAAAAGCTGCACTTGCAAATCAAGACTGGGCTAACAAAGTGAAGAATGGCAGGGGATTAGAGGAATTTGACTTCCAAAAAACCCTATTACCACAAGCTTCTTTAAAGGAATTTGAAGTAAAGCCTCAAATTGATTTATTGGGTAAAGGAATGGCGTGCGGACCAGACGGTGTTTGTGAATAACGAGGAGGAAACAAGAAATGAAAGCAATTGTTATTGAAGAGTATGGAGATAAAAACGTTCTAGTAGAGAAAACTATTGAAAGACCAAGCATCTCGGAGAACCAAGTTTTAGTGGAAGTGCATGCAACTTCTATTAATCCAATCGACTGGAAAGTTCGAGCTGGTTATTTAAAAGAAATGCTTCCATTTGAATTCCCCATCATTTTAGGATGGGACGCAGCAGGCGTCGTTGTGGAAGCTGGGAGCAATGTAACAGATTTCAAGGTAGGGGACCGAGTATTTACTCGTCCAGCAACGACCAATCGAGGAACGTATGCAGAATATCTATCTGTAGATTCTCACCTACTTGCCAGAATACCTGAAGAAATGAGCTTTGAAGAAGCAGCAGCATTTCCTCTAGCTGGATTAACCGCATGGCAATGTCTTGTTGATTTTGGAAATCTTCAAAAAGGGGACAAAGTGTTAATTCATGCTGGAGCAGGAGGGGTTGGAATATTTGCCATCCAAATCGCAAAAAGCTTTGGTGCTTATGTTGTGACAACCGCTAGTGAGAATAATGTTGAATTTTTAACATCGCTTGGTGCAGATGAAGTCATTAATTATAAAGAAAACGATTTCAGCGAGGTGTTAAATGGATTCGATCTTGTGTTAGACTCTATCGGTGGAGACATTCAATCGAAAAGCTATAAAGTGCTAAAAGAGAAAGGAAAGCTTGTTTCTATCGTCCAACCACCTTCTGAAGAAGAGGCAGCAAGTTTTAACGCTGAAGCTGGATTCGTTTGGTTAGAGCCGAATGGCGAACAGCTACAGAAATTAGCTGACCTTTATGTAGAGGGTAAAGTGAGGCCTGTTATCGGTAAAACATTTGACTTTAGTGAACAATCTCTAAAAGATGCACATGACCTAAGTGAAACACATCATGCACGTGGGAAAATTGTCATTCGCGTAAAAAAATAAGAACTTGAAGATCAAATCATAATAGTGGTTTGGTCTTTTTTTCTTTTTAGGTTTAAATAGACAGCGTAACACCCCTGAAACAGAGTTTGAGGAAGAATTATATTAATATATTTAAATTACCATTATTTTTTACATTATTTTGAACTACTAAAAGAGAGACGGAAAGAGGAAAAACGAAAGAACGTTGGCACGATGAGCTATGCAAAACTGAGACGGAACACGAAGATGAATGATGCTTACCTTTTTCGAGATGAGAAACGTCCCTTTCACGCGTGAGATTCACGCAAGTGATCTATTTGTCTCTTCTAATCAGACGGAGGTATCCGCAAGATTGGATTATGCCGTAAAGCATCGACAGTTCTGTCTATTGACAGGTGAAGCAGGTGCAGGGAAATCAACGGCAGTCAGCACACTATCGCTAAGAAGTGACTCGGTTCACCACCGGTATCTGTATATCTAAGATTCGGCCCTCACGCCAAACCGATAGATTCAAAGCGTTAATTCCCTTGATTTCTACGAAAATGAAAAGAAGATTCCGGTGATCGTTCTAGGTGAAGTCATCATTTCTCCAAAACGATGTTACAAATATTAAGGTTTTTACTCAATTTCAAAAAGGATTCTATGTCTCCGCTTGCCTTGATTATCGCGGGGCAGCCCGGTCTTCGAAATGCCTTGAAGGCAAAGCAGTTGGCGGTCATAGATCAGCGAATCCAGATGCGTTTTCAAATGAGTGGATTGGCAGAAGAAGAGACTGGGAATTATATACGGTATCAGTTTAAAGTTACCGTACACCACACGAAGTATTCTCAGAAGAGGCCATTATGGCAATTTATCTATTAATTAGTGGGAATCCACCATACTCTGTAGTCGTTGTTCTTTTCTTTTTGATTGGTTATGGAAGTGGTGCTAGTGCTTTAACATTTGTCATTGTACGTAAATCCTTTAAGCAAAATGAGGTTGGTGTGGTTTCTGGTTTTGCAAATACGGGGGGATTTTTGAGTGCCGTGCTGTTGCCAAGTATGTTTGGGAAAGTATTGGATCATTTTCATTTGGTAGATATAAGCGTGGGATATAACTATGGTTTCATAATACCTGTTGTATTCTCTCTAATTGGCCTAACCGGTGCACTTTTCTTAATGGAACAACGGCTGCCAAAAATGCAGTTGAATAATAAGTAGTTAAATATATATACACTTTAAACTATTCTTTGTACGCAAATGCAGGTCAGAGTTAAAGAAAAGGGTTGCTGCAGGGTAGCGGGTTCTGTCTTCGAGTACAAAAATTAAATTATCACACCATTTAGCAGTCCAATTCGCATCTGAATTGGACTGCCATTTTTTGTTGATTTGTAAATGTTTTAAACCGGATTGAGGGTAAATCAGCGCCATAATTAGCGCCCCTTATAACAGGTTGATAGAGTTATTGTCAGTGTGGAATTTGTATGTTAATTTCGATGCTAATAGAGGATTTAATTTTAAGAATATTTATTGGATATTTATGTTAAAATGAAAGGAAACTTTACTAACTAACGAGCAAGTTAGTTAAAGAAGGGCATCGTAAAAATTTGGGGGTTTTGGGGGGAGATCTAATTTGGACTTTTGGAGGATACTTATATTTTTAATGATTGTAATTAGCGTTTATTCTGCTTGGAAAGATTTTAGGAGAAAGTTTGAAAAAGGAGAAGGTGAAGAAGAAATAAGACATGCATTTGTGCCTTTTCTCCTGATGATAATTATGTTTCTTATAGCAATTGCAGTATTTGTTTTTTAAACTAACAGCGTTCTAAACGTGAAAAACAGAAGATTATCTATGATTAATCTTAACTTTACAACTAAGGATGGGAATGATAGAACCATGTTTCTTGAAACCATCCCGTCAATACTCCTGCATGCGTCTTGATTGACTGGTCATGGAGTGTGAAGCACAGGCAGATTCGGTTGAACGAAGGTTGAAGCCATTCTTATGGAAAAGGTATGCCGAAGGATAGACCGCATGGCTGAAAAACTAAGTGTCAAGTACCTGTGTAAAAAACTAATCAGTTTATTCACTAAAATTACAGAATAATTTCACTTGAAGCTGCAGGAAATGGATTTCATTAAATTGATTCCTCATAATATCTCATTTTTATGAGTTTTCATAAATTTAGTGGTGCCACCCACAGTTATTTAGTGGAAATATTTGGTTAAAAAAGTACTGATTTTATCATTTATTTTCTATTTATTCCCTAATCTGATCACAAAATCGACCATGGGTGGCACCTTTTATTGGCGAAGGTCAGGTTTCCACTCAAAACCACATAGAAAATCTAGCAGCCGTCGAAATTTCTTCGGGCGTTTATTTTATGTAAAGATCCCAGTCTCTTCTATCATTTTCTAAGAGGTTTTATAAAATAGCATTAAAATATATCGTTAAATCGACTACAGTAAGGCTTTTAAACCAAGGACTTGTGGCGTTCAAGAAATTCCAACTTCATATGTAAAAGGCGGGCCAACCACAATGGGATTTCTGAAGGTAGTTCCGTACACGGCCTAGTGTTATTCCTGTTTCTGCACAATTAATTAACGCGATATTCGATAAATCCAGTTAAAAATACTTGTAATAGAGCATTGTCCTATACACCAAGACCGAACCTTTCTAGCGAAAAAATCATTTTGAAGACAGGTCAAGGCAAATTATATGCGACTCAAGCGACTGGAAACACAATTTTATCCGCTTTTGAATGTCCTGATAGTTAAGAAAAACCTAAGGGGCTTCAACAAAAGGTGCCACCCACGTTGAATTTAGATGACATTTCTAATCAAATCTGTGGATAAATAGCAATTAAATTAATAAAATCAATACTTTTTTAACTAAATATACCTAATAAATTACTGTGGGTGGCACCCCAGAATTTATGATGATTCACAAAAATGATAATTTATGAGCAATTAATTTAATGAAATCCCTTTTTTACAGAATTTCATTAAATTATCTATACAATTGTAGTGAATAATTGGAATAGTTTTTTACACAGGTACCCGTTTTGCAAGGCATTAATTCGGGACTTCGTATCAGTGATTTGTTGCCATTAAAAATTGACGATGTCATCGATGAACGAGGAAAAGTGAAGGATCGTATTTCCATTCGTGAAAAAAAAACAAATTAAGCGAAAGATTTTCCCATTAGTGATGTGTCAAAAAAAGCCATCCTCGAGTATTTAGACTTCAGGAATTATGAACGTGACGAACCATTATTTCTATCTAAGAAAAAAAACAAAGGAAAATCCCCTTTGTTACGCCAACAAGCGTGTAAAATTATAAATGATGCCGCAAGAGAAGGAGGCATTACAGATAAGATTGGAACGCATACACTCCGTAAGACGTTTGGGTATCACGCTTATCAAGCTGGTGCTAACATTGAAATCATTCAAAAATTATTTAATCATTCGGCACCCAGCATCACCTTGCGGTATATCGGAATAACGCAAGATGATTTAGACGATGTGTACTTGAATTTGAATTTGTAAAGAAAAGGCGAAGTGAGCAGTTTTCACATCAGATTGATTCATTAAACGACAAAATCGATCTTCTTGAGATACCACAAGAAGGTCGATTTTAGTAAGCTAAAGGAATCCCATGTCTAGAGAGTTTAGTACAAAGCATGATTGAATTGGTCGATGCCTTAACCATAATTATTGCTTAACGTTGTAAATCCGTGTTTTTCTGGTACTCCCCCCCTTAAGGAGTTCCATTTTCATGGAATCCCAGTTATCAATGAGATGCTGTCGTAGGTTTTGTACGGGCATTTCATCAATACCATGGCTTCCTTTATTACCTGCATTCCCGAAAAATTATACCAATGAATATACAAAAACCGCTCTATAACAAGGTTTTATCTAATAGTTTCGTTGACTTCTTTCGTATTCTTTGGTATAATTATACCAAGGAAT